>JBKJUD010000119.1:0-4393 GCA_046590735.1 Candidatus Eiseniibacteriota bacterium
TCGCCGAGGCCGACCATCAGGCCGGACTTGGTCGCGACGCTCGCGTCCATGGCCTTGGCGCGCTGCAGCAGGTCGAGGCTGCGCGCCATGCGGGCCTGCGGCCGCACCATCGTGTACAGGCGCGGCACCGTCTCGACGTTGTGATTGAGGACGTCGGGGCGCGCGGCCATCACGGTCTGCAGCGGTTCCACCTCGCCGCGGAAGTCGGGGATCAGCACCTCGACGTAGGTCGCGCCGGCGGTGCGCTCGCGGATGCGCGAGATGGTCTCGGCGAACAGCGACGCGCCGCCATCGGGCAGCTCGTCACGGTTCACGCTGGTGATGACCGCATGCTTGAGGCCCATCAGCGCGACCGACTCCGCCACGCGGCGCGGCTCGTCGAGGTCGAGGTCGAGCGGCCGGCCGGTCTGCACCGCACAAAAGCCGCACGAGCGCGTGCACACGTTGCCGAGGATCATGAACGTCGCGGTGCCGCGGCTCCAGCAGTCGGACATGTTGGGGCAGTCGGCGCTCTGGCAGACAGTGTGCAGGTTCTGCTCGCGCACCAACTCGCGGATGCGGGTGTAGCCGGCGCCGTTGCTCAGGCGCACCTTCATCCACTCCGGCAGCCGGCCCGCGTGCTGGTTGCCGAGCGTGTCGGCGATGTGCAGCTGGGTGGCGTTGGGTCCGCTGCGCCGCCCGGGCGCGGAGGTGCGCTCGTCGCAGGCGGCGGTGTGGGTGTGGCCGGCGGCGCCATGGGCTGGCGCGTTGTTCAGGATGGGGATCGGGACGCTCTCGGACATGGCCCCGATTCTACATGACGCCCGGCGACTGCGGGGGTCCATCTGGGGATCCGGCCTCGGTCAACGCGCGTCGGGCCACGTCAAGGACACTCTCCTCTGGGTCGTGCCGCGCAATGCGAGCGCCGGGGAATCTCACCCGCGCGCGCATCGCGGCCCCTACACCGACTCCGTCATCGGCTTGCGGTCGCGTGGGTGGTGCGCCTTGTTGAGGGTCTTCAGGTCGTCGTAGCGCGGGCGGTAGCCCAGGCCCCACTCCTCGATGCCCTTCCGGAACATCAGCCGCTCGAGGCCGTAGACGGTGTCCTCGCGGGTGTAGGCGGCCATCTCATACTCCTTCGACATGACGATGGCTTCCTCGGGACACGCGTCGACGCACAGCCCGCACATCACACAGCGCAGCATGTCGATCTCGAAGACGACCGGGTACTTCTCGTAGGTGCTGTCGGCGCGCTCGCCGGCGACGATGTGGATGCATTCGGCCGGGCAGATCGTCGAGCACATGTAGCAGGCGACGCACTTCGGCGAGCCGTCGGGGCGCTGGGTGATGACGTGCACGCCGCGGAAGCGCTCGCTGTAGTCGCGTCGCTGCTCGGGGTAGCTCACCGTCGGCGCCAGCTTGCCCGAGAGATTGAGGAACGAGTACTTGAGCGTGACGAAGAGGCCCTTGAGCGTCGCGAACACCGTCCCGCGCGACGCCTCGTGAACCACCTTCACGCCCCCGGCGCCGTGCATGGCGCCCATGACCTTGGGTTGGTCGAGACTGACGGGGCTCATCGCACGCCTCCTCCGATGCTCACTAACCGTGGGTTCCGCATCGCGCCCTCGAGGCTGACGATGGCCGAGAGCGCCTGGGCGCCCGTCCCGCGCGGGTCGAGCCCGGCCCAGGTCAGGCCCTCGAACTCCTTCACCGAGGCGGCGAGTTGCTTGAAGGTGCCCGCGGCGGTTTCCGGCGGCGCGGCCTGGCCCATCTGCCGCAGCACTTCGCGCGCGACCGCGCCGTGCGGCTGCGCGGCGCCCTTCGGGAAGAAGGCGCGCTTCACGCGCTGCACGCGGCCGGCGTAGTTGATGTACGTGCCGTCCTGCTCCGCGACGCTGGCCGCCGGGAACACCAGCGTGGCCTGCTCGAGCGCGGGGCTCCAGTGCTCGGCATGCACGGCGATCGTCGGCACCTTGGCCAGCGCCGCCGCGACGCGCGCGGGGGCGGGATGCCGCGTCAGCAGTTCATCGCCGAGCAGGTACAGCACGGCGAGCGAGCCGGCTTCGGCAGCCTGCAGGATCGCGTCGACGTCGCCGCCGATGGTGCCGACGATGGCGGCGCAGCCCGAGTTGTTCGGATGGTGGTCCTGGCGGCGCAGGATGGCGTCCTCGCGCTCGGTGGTCCGCGCGTGCGAGCCGTCGACGCGGTAGTCCACGAAGCGGGCGCCCACCGCGGTGGCCAGCGCCTTGAAGGCGAACAGCGATTCGTTCGTCGCCTCGGGGCTGGCGATCATCGCGATGCGCGCGCCGCCGCCGGCCGCGGCCAGCGCGTCGGCGAACAGCCGCGACGCCTCGGCCCACGTGCTCGAGACCAGCGCGCCGCTGAGCGCGCGCATCGGCACGGTGACCCGGTCGTCGGCGTTGATCGCCTTGTAGGACATCCGCCCGATATCGCACATCCACGAGGCGTTGACGGCCTCGTTGCGGCGCGGCAGGAAGCGGTACACCACGCTGTCCTCGTGGTCGATCTGGATGTTGCAGCCCGTGGAGCAGCCGGTGCAGACCGACGGCGTGCCCTGCAGCAGCCACACGCGCTTCTTGAAGCGGAAGTCCTTCGAGGTGAGAGCGCCCACCGGGCACATGTCGGCGTAGTTGCCGGCGTAGCCGAACTTGAGCGGCTGGTCGTCGAAGGTGGTGATCTGCACGTGATCGCCGCGGTTGGTGAACCCGAACTCGGCGCCGCCGAGCACCTCTTCGCCGAAGCGCACGCAGCGCGAGCACAGCACGCAGCGCTCGCGGTCGAGCATGATCATCTCGCCGAGGTCGATGACCTTGCGCTTGTGCACCTTGTCGGCCTGGTCGACCCGAGACTCGTAGAGCCCGTGGTCCATGTAATAGTCCTGCAGTTTGCACTCGCCGGCCTGGTCGCAGATCGGGCAGTCGACCGGGTGATTCTTGAGCAGGAATTCGAGCACGCCCTGCACCGCGTCGGCGGTCTCGGGATCCTGCGTGGTGACCACCATGCCGTCGGCGGCGACGGTGTTGCACGCGATCTGCAGCTTGGGGAACTTGTCGATGTGCACGAGGCACATGCGGCAGTTGCCCGCGATGGAGAGGTCGGGGTGGTAGCAGAAGTGCGGCACGGCGGCGCCGGCCTGGCGGGCGGCCTCGATGAGATTGGTGCCGGCCGGGACCTCGATGGACGTGCCGTTGATGGTTAACGTCGGCATGGATTCTCCGAATCACGCGTGGCGGTCGACGGGGCGACCTGGCGCTGCCGGGGACAGGCACGGCGGGCGCAATCCCGGCATGATATCGGGGCGGCTGGCCGAAGGCTAGCGCGGGATGCGGAGCGCGGGAGTCCAGCGGGTGCGAACTTGCAGAATACTACTCCATGCTGAATGCCATGCCGCAGAGATCGCGCAGGTCGTAGTCCCGCGGTTTCCGGCGCGCGGCCGCGTATTCGGAAAGCCGCGCCAGCCGGGCCGGCAGCGCGAGGATCGCGTCCTGCGCCGCGCGCCCCTCGGCGGAGAGCCCGGTGACCTCGCCGATGCCCCAGAAGGCGATCAACTCCTCGACGATGCGCCGGTAGTGGTCCGGGCCGTAGACATCGGCGCGCGAGACCACGTCGGCGAGTTCCTGGAAGCGGTCCATGCGCACGCCCGGCATGTCCATTGCCGTCATCACGCGCGCGGTGGCCACCAGCAGCGCGTTGGGATCGCGCTCCAGCGCCGCCTGGAATGCGGACCGGTAGAACACCCAGTGGCGCGCCTCGTCGGCGGCGATACTGCGGTAGATGCGCCCGAGCAGCGGGTCGAACACACCGGCGATCTTGCCGGTGTTGGCGTGGCTGACCTGTGTGGCGCGTTCCTGCAGCGAGGTGTAGGCGAGCATACTGTACGGATCGGAGGCGCGCCACTTCGGGTAGAAACCCTTGCGGATGTAGTCGAACTGCGCGCGCTGCAGCGCGGCGGCGTGGAAGATGCCGGCGTCGCGGAAGTACATCTGCAGCACCGCGCCGTGGCGCTCTTCCTCGGCGGTCCACATGTCGCGCCACGCGACCCACGCGCTGCCCTCACCGAAGTGGTCGGCGACCATCTTGTGGAAGTGCGGCAGGCCTTCCTCGGTGATCAGACCGAGGATCATGCTGGCGCGGGCGGGCCCGCTCAACTCGGCGGCGCGGGCGCGCAGCGCGGCGCGAAAGTCCTCGGCGTCCTCGCCCTCGGCGGGCTCCATGAGGTCGGCCGGCATCCAGAGGATGCGCTTGTCCTCGTGCGCGGCGGTCAGGCCCCGCACCAGCGGCTCCATGTCGGCGAGGACTTCCGTTTCGCGCGCCCTCTGCGCAGCCGTGAACGTCATCGCGGTTAGTGGTGCGCGGCCGCGATCAGGTCCCCGTGACGCACCTTGCGGCCCTC
>JBKJUD010000374.1:0-5247 GCA_046590735.1 Candidatus Eiseniibacteriota bacterium
GTGAAGGACGCAAGCGAAGTGACGGTCAAGCTGACCGACCGGCGCGAGTTCCGGGCCAAGGTGCTTGGCGCCGATCCCCGGACCGACATCGCAGTGCTGAAGATCGAGGCGAAGAACCTGCCGGTGGTGGTCGAGGGCCACGCCGACGACATGCGAGTGGGCGACTGGGCCATCGCAGTCGGCAACCCGGGCGGACTCGAGGGCTCGGTGACGGTCGGCATCGTGAGCGCCAAGGGCCGCACCAACCTGGACATCCAGGGCGACACGCCGCAGTACCAGGACTTCATCCAGACCGACGCGGCGATCAACTTCGGCAACTCCGGCGGCCCGCTCTGCAACATCCGCGGCGAGGTCATCGGAATCAACACGGCCATCAATCCGTCCGGCCAGGGGATCGGGTTCGCCATCCCCATCGAGCTGGCGAAGAACCGCAGCGAGCAGCTGATCGCGCACGGCAAGGTGATTCGCGGCTACCTGGGCATCCGGCCCGACGAACTCACGCCGGAACTGGTCGCCGGGCTGAATCTGCCGGACGACACCAAGGGCGTCATCGTCGGGCAGGTGGAGTTGGGCACCCCGGCGCAGAAGGCGGGCGTGCGTGAGGGGGATGTCATCGTGAAGTTCAACGGCCGCGCGATTCGCGACGTCTCGAACTTCCGCTTCCAGGTCGCCGACGCGCAGCCGGGCGACCGCGTGTCGCTCGAGGTGTTGCGCGACAGCCGCCCGGTGACCATCACCGCCACCCTCGAGACCTTTCCCGACGAGAATCGCGTGGCCAGCAACACCGGCGATGCCGAACAGGATGAGGGCGATCTCGGCGGCGCGACGGATGGGCCCGCGCCGGTGTCCGTGTCCTGGATGGGGGTGAGCGTCCGCACGCTGACGCCGGAGCTGGCGAGGGCGCACGGCCTCAGCGACACGCGCGGCGTCTTCGTCGACGATGTCGACCAGGGCGGACCCGCCGGGGACGCGGGCCTGCGTCCCGGGGATGTGGTCAAGAAGGTGAACGCCACGGCCGTGAACACGGCGGCCGAGTTCCGCAAGGCCGCGAAGGCCGGTTCCACGGATCGCAAGGCGGTCGTCCTGTTCATCAAGCGCGGTGCCACCACGACGTTCCTCGGCGTGCAGGTGCCGCAGCAATAGTGACGCACACGGCCAGGGTGCGCCGCGGCGCGGCAATCCCGCCGCACGCGGCGCACGCCTGCCGGGATTCGCCGATTCTTGCCGAGGTCATGGAGGACCCGCAGATGACGCATCGCCGATCGAACCGGCACGTGACCGCGCTCGCGGTCGCGCTCCTGGCGTTCGCCAGCGCGCTGGCACCGGTGCTGGCGGAAGCGGCCCCGACGCGGCCGGCGAAATCACGGAATGGTGTCTCACGCGCGGTCGCCGCCCCGCGCACGCCGTCCGGGGCGCGCCGCACCGCGACGCTGGTCATGCTGCGCGGCTACACCGCTCCGGACCACACCCGGCTGGTCGCCGACATCTCGGGCGCCAACGCCGACGACGTGCGGTGCGACTCCACCTCCGTCCGCGGCGTGGTGACCGTGCACTTCACGGGCATGACCCGCGGTGACGCGGTGGCCGCCCTCTCGCTGCAGGACGGCCTGGTCCGCACCGTCGCTGTCGACACCGAGGACGATGGCGTGCGCGTGACCATTACGCTCGATCATCCCGCCCCGCTGAACGCCTTCACGCTCGATGCGGCCGACGGGCGTCCCTCGCGCTTCGTCCTCGATATCCTGCGCCCGGTCTCACCGCAGGCGGAAGCGCGCGAGGACAGCGTGATTACCGCGCTCAAGTCGCGCAAGGTGCACATCATCGCGCTCGACGCCGGCCACGGCGGTGAGGATTACGGGGCGATCGGCAAGGGCCGCACGGCCGAGAAGAACGTCACGCTGGCGGTGGTGGAGTCGCTGGCCACGCGGCTCAACGCGATGCCCGGCTTCCGCGCCGTGCTGACGCGCAAGGGCGACTACTTCGTCCCGCTGCGCGAGCGCACGCGGATTGCGCGGCGCAGCAAGGCCGACCTGTTCATGAGCGTCCACTGCAACGCGTCGGTCAACCGGCAGGCCTCCGGCACCGAGGTGTATTTCCTCTCGCCCAACGGGGCCACCGACGAACTCGCGCGGGCGACGGCGCGACGGGAAAACGAGGCCGACCTGGTGGGCGGCCTGGCCGCCACCCAAGGGAATGACGTCGGCGCGATCCTGCTCGACCTCGCGCAGACCGCGAGCGTCGAGCGCAGCAGCGTCCTCGCCGAGAACGCGCTCGATCAGCTCGCCACCTCCTCGGACATCCCGACGCGCGGCGTGAAGCAGGCCGGGTTCGTCGTGCTCAAGACCGTGGACGTGCCGTCGATCCTCGTCGAGACCGCGTTCATCTCCAATCCGCGCGAGGAACAACTGCTCGCCGATCCCGCCTTCCAGGCCGCGCTCGCACATCGTCTGGCGCTCGCCATCCGCGCCTACTTCACCCGGTACCACGCCGACTGATGCGGGTGCTCGGTCTGGGGTCCCTCACCGCCAACTGGCGGGTCAAGCTGGCCTCGCTGCTGGTCGCCGCGCTGCTGTTCGCGCACGTCTATACCGAGCGGGAAGACGAAGTGGAGTACCTGGCGCCGGTGCGCGTCATGGGGCTGGCGCCGGGGCTGGCGCTCGAGGATGTGCGTCCCGCATTCGTCCACGTGAAAGTGCAGAGCACCGGCAAGGACCACCTGCGCATGCGCGTCGAGCCGCCCGAGATGGAGATCGACTGGCGGGGCCTGAGCGCCGGGGAACGGGTGGTCAACACCTCCGGCGCGCGCGTCGTCTTCCCGGTGCACAGCAACGCGCGGTTGTCCCACGTGGTCGGGCCGGCCACTGTCTACGTCAGCGTGGACACGCTCGCGCGGGTCCACCTGCCGGTGCGCGTGGACGTGGCGGGGCGCCCGGACGCCGGGATCGTGCTGGCGGGCAAGCCGGCGGCGGAGCCGGAGTCGGTGACGGTGGTGGGCCCGGGGCGACTGGTGGCCTCGCTGACCGAGGTGGCGGTGGCGCCCGTGGATGTCAGCGGGCACGATCGCAGTTTTCGCCGTGAGAGCCGCGTGGCGGTGGGGGAAATCATGACCGCCACGCCCCCGCGCGTGCGGGTGACCGTGAACCTGGCGCGGCGATGAGCGGCGGGTGACCGGGAGGGCGGGGCAGGCGGACCGGACGGCGCGGGGGGAGGGCAGGGCAAGGCGAAGAGAGGAGCGCCACCCGTCATTCGTCTCTATGACCACCGCGAAGAGGTCTGTCCCCCACATTGGCGATGGGGGCGAAGGAGAGTTCGTCGAATGAGGCAGCACGCGCGCTCTGGCGCTACTCCTCTCAGGGGAAAGTCTACCATTTTCTCCCGCCGGGTGGCAACACGGCGCCCGGGCGGGGGCCTCGAAAAAGCGCGGAATCGCATTGACAGCTAGCAGTTGCGTCTGTAGGATGCCGCGTCCTTGGAGCAATCCAAGCGGCGGCCGGATCTACGATCCGTGACCACCCCGCCATCAGCTTGCAGGACACTGCGTACGCAGGACTCTGTATCACATTCCCACCTGGCGGAGGACGCCCATGCTCATCGTCCCGAAGCGGCTCTTTCTCACCAACGGCGCCGGTTCCCACAAGGACCAACTGGCCTCGTTCGAGCTGGCGCTGCGCGATGCGGGCATCGAAAAGCTCAACCTCGTCACCACGTCCAGCATCTTTCCGCCGCGATGCAAGATCATCTCCAAGCGTGAAGGCATGAAGGAACTGGTTGCGGGCTCCATCGCCTTCGTGGTGATGAGCCGGCTCAGTTGCAACGAGCCGCATCGCCTCATCGCGGCCTCGATCGGCGTGGCCGTGCCCGCCGACAAGAACGCCTATGGCTACCTGAGCGAACACCACGAGTACGGCCAGACCGACGAGCAGGCCGGCGACTACGCGGAAGACCTCGCCGCCTCCATGCTCGCGTCCACGATGGGCGTCGAGTTCGACGAGAACGCCGCGTGGGACGAGAAGAAGCAGGTCTTCCGGATCAGCGACAGGATCGTGCACACGCGCCACGTGGCCCAGTCGGCGGTGGCGACGAGCAAGTGGAGCACGGTGCTGGCCGCGGCAGTGTTCCTGTTCTAGCACCACTTCTGGGCATCCCAGCGCGACACGGACAGATCTCCTGAGCCGCGAGCCCATATGCACCGGCACAGTGCCGGCGGGCGGACGGCCTCTTGCGCGATGAAGGAGGAAGGTCATGACCAAGGCTGACTTGGTAGACGAGATCGCAGGCCGCACCGGCTTCTCCAAGAAGGAAGTGGCGATCACCGTGGACGAGTTCCTCCAGGCTGTGTCGCGGGCCCTCGCCGGGGGACACCACATCGAGATCCGTGGGTTCGGCACGTTCAAGCTGAAGGAGCGCAAACCGCGCATGGCGCGCAATCCCCGGACGGGCGAATCGGTGCCGGTGGACTCGCGGATGGTGCCGGTGTTCAAGGTGTCGCGCGAGTTGAAGGCCCTGGTGGCGCCGGTCGTGGTCAGCGAGGACGAAAAATCGAAGGACGGCGCCGGGGCCTCGGCGGAGTAGGCCGTGTCCAAGTTTCCCGCCCGCGTCGATCTCCGGTCCGACACCGTGACCCGGCCCACGGCCGGCATGCGGAGCGCCATGGCCGCGGCGGAGGTCGGGGACGACGTGTTCCAGGATGACCCCACCGTCATCGCCCTCGAGGAGCGCGTGGCCGACCTGCTCGGCAAGGAGGCCGCGCTCTTCGTCCCCTCGGGCACGATGGGCAACCAGATCTGCATCGCCTGCCACACCACCCCCGGCGATGAGATCCTCGTCGAGGCCGATGCCCACTGCTACAAGTATGAGGCGGGGGCGCCCGCGGCGCTCGCCGGGGTCCAGATCCGCCCGCTGGCCGGGGCGCGCGGGATGATCTCCGTCCAGCAACTCCGCAACGCCATCACCCCCGCAAACGTCCACGTCGCGCGACCCCGATTGCTCTGCCTCGAGAACACCCACAACAGCGCCGGGGGCGCCGTGCTCCCGCTCGAGGAAATGCGCGCGGTGAGCGCGACGGCGCGTGATCTCGGCCTCGCCGTGCATCTGGATGGCGCGCGCCTGTGGAACGCGGCGGCCGCGTCCGGCCACGCGATGGCGGAATTCGCCGGGGTCGCGCAGTCGGTGTCGGTGTGCTTCTCGAAGGGCCTGGGGGCGCCGATCGGCTCGGCGATCGCAGGCCACCACGAGTTCATCGCCCGC
>JBKJUD010000027.1:0-5629 GCA_046590735.1 Candidatus Eiseniibacteriota bacterium
CGTGAGGGCGGCCGCACCGTCGGTGCCGGCGTCGTTGCCAAGATCATCAAGTAGGGATCACCGCACAGCAGGGCCGCGCCGCCGCGAGGCGGCCGCGACGGGAGCACGACCTGCATAACCGGAGGCCGGCAACGGCGTCCGCGATGAGGAGAAGTCGGTGGCGGCATACGTCCGAGACATGATCACGCTGGCCTGTTCCGAGTGCAAGAACCGGAACTACACGAGCACGAAGAACAAGCGCAAGCACCCGGATCGGGTGGAGTACAAGAAATTCTGCCGCTTCTGCCGGCATCACACTCCGCATCGGGAAACCAAGTAGCCCATTCCCGGGGTGACGGTAGGGCAGTAGCTCTAATGGTAGAGCGTCGGTCTCCAAAACCGAATGTTGGGGGTTCGAGTCCCTCCTGCCCTGCCATCCCGGTCGCCGTTCGGTGAAGAGAGGACATGCTCGATGTCGTTCATCAGTCAAGGCCGCGGATTCGTCGACGATGTGATCGCTGAAACCAAGCGCGTCTCCTGGCCGACCCGCGAGGAGTTGAAGGAGTCGACCATGGTGGTGATCGTGTCGGTCGTGGTGGTGTCCGTGGTGGTCGGCTTGATCGACCTCGGCTTCACGCACATCCTGCGCACGATCATCAAGGGGACGTGATGTCCGAGAGCCCGACAGAAGTCGCCACGTCCCAGAAGCGGTGGTATGTCGTTCACACCTATTCCGGGCACGAGCGCAAGGTCACCGACAACCTGAAGCGCGCCATCCACGCGAACCACCAGGACGACGCCTTCGGGCAGATTCACCTGTCCGAGGAAGACCGCGCCGAGATGCGCGACGGCAAGAAGACGATCACGCGCCGCAAGACCTTCCCGTCGTACGTCTTCATCGAGATGGTCATGAACGAGCAGACGCGCAACCTGGTGCTGACCATCCCGGGCGTGACGCGCTTCGTCGGCACCGGCGACAAGGGCGAGAAGCCCTCGCCGCTGACCGACGCGGAGATCGAGAACCTGCTGTCCCGCAAGGAAGACCGTCGCGCGCCGCGCGTGCCGGGCGCCGTGCCGTTCAAGGTCGGCGACCACGTGCGCGTCACCGACGGGCCGTTCAACGACTTCACTGGCGTGGTGGACGACGTCAACGCCGATCGCAGCAAGGTCAAGGTGATGGTCAGCATCTTCGGCCGCGCCACCCCGGTGGAACTCGACTTCCTGCAGGTCGTGCCGGTCTAGCACCACCGCGCCGCGCATCACGCGGCGCAGTACACGCACCAAGGATTCGGCGGGAGGCCGCACGTGGGGAGTGCCCACGGTAAAGCCGCGAGCACCGCCACAAAGAAGGGATCGTGAGATGGCCAAGCGCATCACCGCTGTCGTCAAGCTGCAGTGCCCCGCGGGCAACGCCAACCCGGCGCCGCCGGTGGGTCCGGCCCTCGGGCAGCACGGCGTCAACATCATGGAATTCTGCAAGGCGTTCAATTCCAAGACGCAGCACCAGGCCGGCCTGATCATCCCGGTGCTGATTACCGTGTACCACGACCGTACCTTCACCTTCATCACCAAGACGCCGCCGGCCGCCATCCTGCTCAAGCGCGCCGCCGGGCTTGCCAAGGCCTCGGGCGTGCCCAACCGCCAGAAGGTCGGCAAGGTGACGAAGGACCAGGTCCGCGAGATCGCCGAGACCAAGATGGTCGACCTCAATGCCAACGACGTCGATGCCGCGATGCTCATGGTCGCCGGCACCGCCCGTTCGATGGGCATCGAGATCGAGTAACGCAGCACCCGTCGGGAGGCTGCACGCTTCCCGGCACACTCACGCGCCAACACGGCGCGCGGATCCAGTCACGAACGAGGGACGCGGAGGTCCAGCAGCCGCGGCTCGCACCTCGGAGGAGTCACAGTGAAGCACGGCAAGCGGTACAACGCGGCGTTCACCGCGATCCAGCGGGACGCCCCGATGAAGCTCGAGGAGGCCGTCGGCCTCGTCAAGCAGACCGCCAAGGCGAAGTTCGACGAGACGGTGGAAATCTCGTCGCGCCTGGGCGTCGACCCGCGTCACGCCGACCAGCAGGTGCGCGGCACCGTCGTCCTCCCGCATGGGACCGGGCGCGCGGTGCGCATCCTCGTCCTCACCAAGGGGGACAAGGCTGTCGAGGCGACCGAAGCTGGCGCGGAGTTCGTGGGCGCCGAGGAATACATTGCGAAGATCCGCGATGACGGCTGGCTGGATGTCGACGCCATCATCGCGACGCCGGACATGATGGTCGAGGTCGGCAAGCTCGGGAAGATTCTCGGGCCGCGCGGCCTCATGCCGAACCCCCGCACCGGCACGGTCACCTTCGAGGTGGGCAAGGCGATCCGCGAACTGAAGGCCGGCAAGATCGAGTACCGGGTGGACAAGGGCGGCAACGTCCACGCCCCGCTCGGCAAGGCGTCCTTCTCCGAATCGGCGCTGCTGGAGAACGCCCGGTCGTTCCTGCGCGAACTGGTCCGCTCAAAGCCCTCGGCGGCCAAGGGTCAGTACATCAAGTCGGTCACGCTGTCCTCGACGATGGGCCCGGGCATTCCGGTCGACCCGTCCGACGTGGTGGCGGCGGCGCGATAGTACGCGACTCGCGCCGCGGCCCAGGGGCCGCGGTGTCCTGACAGGCTCGACTGAAGGAGAACGAACGTGGCGACAACAGCAAAGATCCAGGCGGTCGAGGATCTCAGCACCATTCTCACGTCCGCCAAGGGCGTGTACCTGACGGACTTCACCGGTCTCTCGGTGGAGCAGATGCAGGACCTGCGTCGCAAGTGCCGCAAGGAGCAGATCTCGTACCGCGTGGTCAAGCGGACATTGCTCCAGCGCGCAGCGCGCGGGTCCGGACTTCCGGCGCTCGACGTGGGCCTCAATGGCCCGTGCGGCCTCGTCGTGTCCTCGACCGACCAGGTGGCGCCGGCGCGCGTGCTCAGCGATTTCGCGAAGACCCACGACAAGCTCAAGATTCGCCTTGGCCTCATCGACGGCAAGGCGATGGGCGAGGCGGACGTCAAGGCCATCGCGAGTCTGCCCACCAAGGACGTGCTGCAGGCGCAGTTGCTCGGGGTGTTCCAGGCCCCGATGGCTGGGTTGCTCAGCGTATTCGAGGCTGGCCCGGCGGCCCTGCTCTCCGTGATGGAGCAGCGCGGCGAGGGCAAGGGCGGCGTCAGCGCCGCCGCAGGTGGTGGCGAACCCGCAGCGGCGTCCGCGCCGGCCGCGGAGGCGCCGGCTGCAGCGGACGCGCCCGCGGACGCGGCGCCAGCAGATGCGGCACCAGCCGAGGACACTCCGGCCGCGGAGGCTCCGGCAACGGAGGCCCCGGCCGACGGCGCCCCGGCGGCTGAGTAACGGCAGTCAGGTCACAGCACCGATCACACGAGAGCAGCGGCGCCCAGCCACGCGCGGGCGCGCCGACGATGAAGTAGCAACCGGTCCGGTACGAGGCCCGGGACTTTAAGAAGGAGATGACTGAAATGGCGGAATTGACCCAGGACCAGCTTGTCGAGGCCCTCAGCAACCTCACCGTGCTGCAGATTGCGGACCTCACCAAGACGCTCGAGGACAAGTGGGGCGTGAAGGCGGCGTCCGGCGGCGGCATGATGATGGCGATGCCGGCGGGTGGTGGCGGCGCGGCGGCCCCGGCGGAGGAGCAGGTCGAGTTCGACGTGATCCTCACCTCGGCGGGCGACAAGAAGATTCAGGTCATCAAGGTGGTGCGCGAGCTCACCGGTCTCGGCCTCAAGGAGGCGAAGGACCTGGTGGAAGGCGCCCCGAAGCCGGTCAAGGAGAAGATCGCCCGCAAGGAAGCCGACGAGATCAAGGCCAAGCTCGTCGACGCTGGGGGCCAGGCAGAGATCAAGTAGTGCCGTTGCGCACATCTCCCTCTCGCGAGAGGTTCCAGGCCCGGGGACTCCGCGTCCCCGGGCGCATCGCGCTTCTCCCGTCACGCCACGCAGGATGCGTTGCGCGGCTGGGAGTGAGCGCTATTGGTGTCTCCACCGAATCGCACCCGTCACGCTGATCGCGCTGCCATCACGCAGGCAGTCGTCAGGCAGTCTTGTACGTTGACCGGAAGGTACCCGATGAAAGTGGCAAAGCGGCGCGAGCGCAGAAGCTACAGCAAGATCGACCGCGAGTGGACTGCCGAGGTCCCGAACCTCCTCGACATCCAGATCGAGTCGTACCGCACGTTCCTCCAGGGCGAGACCGTGCCCGACAAGCGCATCCGCGAGGGCTTGCAGGAAGTCTTCGAGAGCGTCTTCCCGATCTCCGACCCCAACGACAGCTTCCGCCTGGAGTTCCTCTACTACTCCCTGGGCGAGCCCAAGTACACCGTGGACGAGTGCCAGGAGCGTGACCTCACGTTCTCGGCGCCGCTGAAGGCGCGTCTGCGCCTCATCATCCGCGAGGAAGTCGAGGGCGAGCGCGAGCGCGGCGAGAAGAAGGAAAAGCGCGACAAGGAAATCACCGAGTCCGAGGTGTATCTCGGCGAGCTGCCGCTGATCACCGACAAGGGCACGTTCATCATCAACGGCGCGGAGCGCGTGATCGTCTCGCAGCTGCACCGCTCGCCGGGCGTGTTCTTCGACGAGGACATCCACCCCAACGGCAAGAAGCTGTTCTCCGCCCGCATCATCCCGTACCGCGGGTCGTGGGTCGAGTTCAGCTACGACGTCAACGACATCCTCTACGTCCACATCGACCGCCGGCGCAAGCTGCCGGTGACCGTGCTGCTCAAGGCGCTCGGCTACACCTCCGACCGCCAGATCATGGAGCTGTTCTACCCGGTCGAGACGGTGGATGTCGGGGGACCGCGCACGAAGAAGGACCTCGGGCTCACCGGCCGGATCGCGGCCGAGGACGTCGAGGACCCGGACACCGGCGAAATCCTCCTGGAGACCGCCGACGAGGTCACCGCCGAGAAGGTCGAGGCCCTGCGCAAGGCCGGCGTGGCGACGCTCAAGACCTTCGACATCCCACACCGCGACGAGGCCGACGTCCTGCGCAACACCCTGCGCAAGGACCCGTGCAAGAACGGCGACGGCCACGAGCGGCAGACCGACGCACTCAACAAGATCTACAACCTGATCCGCCCCGGCGAGCCGCCGCGGACCGAGGTGGCGCGCGACATCCTGAAGAAGCTGTTCTTCAGCGAGAAGCGCTACGACCTCGGCAAGGTGGGTCGGTACAAGCTGAACACCAAGCTCCAGCACGTGAAACTGTTCTGCGGCAAGGAGCAGATGAAGCGGCTGGACCTGCGCGTGCCGGACAGCGACCTGGCGATCCTCTGCAAGGAAGACTTCATCGCGATCATCCAGTACCTGATCTGGCTGCGCACCGGCGTGCCGAAGTGGGTGGAGAGCGGCGAGTGGGTGCAGACGGACGACATCGACCACCTCGGCAACCGCCGCGTGCGCTCGGTGGGCGAGCTGCTGGCCAACCAGTTCAACATCGGGCTGGCCCGCATGGCGCGCATCATCAGGGAGCGCATGAGTCTTCAGGACGCCGAGCAGGTGACGCCCTACGACCTGATCAACTCGCGCACCATCTCGGCGGTGATCCAGTCGTTCTTCGGCTCGTCGCAGCTTTCGCAGTTCATGGACCAGACGAACCCGCTGG
>JBKJUD010000070.1:0-8115 GCA_046590735.1 Candidatus Eiseniibacteriota bacterium
TCGACCTCGAGGTCGCCGCCGACACCGCGCTGCTGCGCCCGACCGGCGGCCTGATGATCGGGCCGCCCGACAGCGAGTTGGTGCGCGGCGCGCTGGCCAGCGCCCGCGCGCACGGCCTGCCGCACGAGATCCTCGGCCCGGCCCATGTCCGCCAGCGCTTCCCCGCCTTCCACCTACCGGCCGATCACGTCGCCGTGTGGGAGCCGCGCGCCGGCATCCTCGCGCCGGAGCGCTGCGTCGCCGCGCACCTCGCGGTCGCGGCACGGATGGGCGCGACGCTGCGCACGCACGAACCGGTGGCGTCCTGGCAACCCGAGGGCAACGGAGTGCGCGTGATCACCCCGCGCGGCGTCTACACCGCGGCGCGGTTGATCCTCGCGGCCGGGGCCTGGGTCGCCCCGCTCGCCGCCGACCTGGGACTTCCGCTGCAGGTCACGCGGCAGGTGCTGCACTGGTTTCGCCCCGCCGGCGCCGTCGAGCGCTTCGACCCCGACCGCGTGCCGGTGTACATCTGGGAGCACGCTCCGGCGCGCTGGATCTACGGCTTCCCGGCGCTGGGCGGGCGCATCAAGGTCGCGCGCCATCGCGGCGGCCTCCCCGCCGCGCCGGATGCGCTCGACCGCACGGTCTCGGCCGCGGAGATCGCGGAGGTGCAGGAGCCCTTCGCCCGCCTGCTCCCCGGCGCCGACAGCGCGTGGCTCGAAAGCGCGGCCTGCATGTACACCGTCACCCCGGACGGACACTTCTATCTCGACACCCATCCCGCGGTCCCGCAGGTCGTCGTCGTCTCCGCGTGCAGCGGCCACGGCTTCAAGTTCGCCCCGGTCATCGGGGAAATCGCTGTCGATCTCGCCCTCGACGGCCACACGAGGGCGGACATCGCGCCGTTCCGGTTGGCGCGGCTGCGGGACTGACGCAGTGACGACCGGCTGTTTCCCCCGCGGGCGCCCGAGCAGGTCACGGTCCGCAAGGTGGGGGGCGACGCGCGGCGGGTCGACATCTCCGTGCGCTCCGCCCGGCACGGGGGCGGGACGATCTCGCTGTTTCCGCCGCCCGGGGCGAACCTCGAGCCCGACGTATTCGCCGCCTTGGTATCCGATGCCTTCGAAGGGATCGGAGCCGCCATGGCGAGGCCGCCATTCATTGCCAATCGGGCCAGCCGGCTCGTGCACGCCCGTGGCTGCAACCACCTGCCCGCCGAGAGCGAGCAGGTGGCATTCGAGACCTTGGCGGCCGCAGACAACGCGGGCTACCGGGCCTGCAACATCTGCTTTCGCACAATTCCGCGCGTCTCCGGCTACGACACGGAAATCCGGCTGGGGGAGTCGGTGGCGGGGGCGTTGCGGCAGCACAATCCCGTCGTCTCGGACCCGGTTCTCTCCCAGCGTGTGACCGAGTCCGGCCAGCGCGTGCTGCGCTCCTGGCCGATCCCCTTGCGCGGCTACCAGTACAAGTTCGCGGTGGTGGAGGACGACGCGCCGAACGCGGTGGCCTGTCCTGCTGGCCGCATCTATGTCACCACCGGCCTGCTCGAGGCTGTGGAGTCCGACGCGGAACTCGACGCCGTCCTCGCGCACGAGATCACGCACGTGGAACGGCGGCACGGGTATCGGCAGTACCGCCGCGCACAGACCGCCAGCATCATCGGCGGGATCGCCGGACTCCTTGCCGGGGCAGCCGCCGACAAGGCGACGAAGTCCCCCACCACTGGAAACGCCGTGGCAGACCTCGTGCGAACGATTGCCGACATGGCCACGACGATCGCCCTGACCGGGTACGGCCGCAACGAGGAGAGCGAGGCCGACTCCTACGCGCTCGCGTGGGCTGCCAGCAATCCAAATGAATCACCGGCCGCCTTCATGCAGATGCTGTCGAAATTGAAGTACGCTGAAAGCCGGACCGAGGCGCCCGAGCGCGGGGCCAGCCTCCTGGCCACTCACCCACAGATCGACGACCGCATCGCCAAGGCGTACGGCACGACGATTCAAGAGTTCGCCGGCTCCCCGCGCTTCGGGGGTTTCGACAAGGAAGGCAACCAGCTCCTGACCATCCAGCTGGAGATGCAGGCGTTCTTCGACTATTCCGCTCCCTCCGGTGACGGCTCCTCCACCCCGGGCAGCGTGCCGCTGGAGCACAAGCGGGAACTCCAGGTATTCGCGAGCGTCGAGACCAGCAGCGACCTCGCCGACAGGGTCAAGGTCCGCGACATCGTCCTCACCTCGGGGGGACGCAAGATCTCCCTCGACAACCGGGAGGACACCGAGGTCCACCCGGTGGAAAGCATCGGCATGAACTTCTACTCCACGAAGACCGGCGGCCTCCTGACATCCGCGGTCGACGCGATCGAGGTACCCTTCTTGGATGGCGTTGATCACTGGGAGCGGCTCTCAGGGGACTGATGCGCCGTTCGCCGTCCGCCGCGCGACAACCTGCTTGCATCGATGGCGCTCCAAGCCTCGCTGGCGGCGCGTCTCGGACGCGGGACGCCGGCGTCACGCAGGAACGGCCCGGGGGGAAACTCTCGGGCCGTTTTCGTTTTCACGCCATCACCTGCGGCTCTCGACATGCGTAGAACCGGTGCGCCAGACTGCATGCAGTCACTGCCCCCTATCCCACGGAGGACCGCATGCGCCATCCCGCCCTCGTCTCCCTCATCGCCTTGGCTGCGTGTGCCGCCGCGACCGGCTCCCCCGCCCCCGCCACCGCGCAGGGCCGCGACTTCAACCAGGTGCAAATCGTCCCGACGCCGTTGCGCGGCGGGCTGACCATGCTCACCGGCTCCGGCGGCAACATCGGCGTGAGCGTCGGCGCCGACGGCGTGCTGGTGATCGACGATCAGTTCGCGCCGTTGGCGCCGAAGATCCACGCGGCGATCGCCGCGCTCTCCGACAAGCCGGTACGCATTCTCGTCAACACGCACTTTCACGGCGATCACACCGGCGGCAACGTCGCGATGCGCGAGGCCGGCGCGATCCTCGTGGCGCAGGAGAATGTCCGGAAGCGCCTGAGCGCCGACCAGTTCATGGCCGCCTTCAACGACACCATCAAAGCCGCGCCGGCGGCCGCGTGGCCGGTTCTCACCTTCGCGGACTCGCTCACCTTCCACTGGAACGGGCAGACGATCCGCGTGCTGCATGTGAAGCCCGCGCACACAGACGGCGACGCCATCCTGCACTTCGTGGAAGCCGACGTCGTCCACATGGGCGACACGTTCTTCAATGGGATCTATCCGCTCATCGACGTGTCGAACGGCGGGTCGATCGAGGGGATGATCGCAGCGAATGATCGCGTGCTCGCGCTCGCCGGACCCGCGACGCAGATCATCCCCGGCCACGGCCCACTGGGCGATGCGAAGTCCTTGAAGGCCTTCCGCGACATGCTGGCGACGGCGCGCGACCGCATCGCGCCGCTGGTCGCCGCCGGCAAGAGCCAGCAGGAGGTCGTCGCCGCCAAGCCGCTCGCCGCGCTGGACGCGCAGTGGGGCAAGGGATTCCTGAACGGCGACACCTTCACGTCGATCGTTTACGCGGACCTGAAGGCACACGCCGCCAAGTAGCGTCGCCGGCAAGGCGAAGGCCGGGCCACCGACGGGGACCCTGCCTCTGTCGTGTCCGCCACGCCGCGTTAGTGCGAGACGATGACCCGCGTCGCCGTGGTCGCCTCGCCCGCCCGTAGCCGCAGTGTGTACACCCCCCCGGGCACCCGCGCCGCGCGCGGGCTCCAGGTGAGCGCGCTGGCGCCGGCCGGCAGGGGCCCGTCGTACACCATCGCCACCACGCGGCCCCGCACGTCGAGCAACTCCACGCGCGCCGCGGCCGCCGCCGGCAGCGACAACCGCACGCTCATCGCCGCGAAGGCCGGGCTGGGCGTCGCGCCGAGCCCGAGCGCGCTGCCGCCGCCCGGCTCTCCCACCGCCACCGGCTGGAAGGTCTGCGACACGCCAACCGGCACCAGCGGATTCTGTGTGTACGACTTGAACTGCGCCCCTGCGTTGCCCACGCTGGCCGGCAGGTACCAGGTCGGCCCGACGAGATTCGGATACGAGCCGACATTGGGGTTGCTGATCTGGATGCCGGTATCCCCGATAGAGCGCTGGTCGCCGGTGTCGCCGGGATCGATGTTGCCATTGTCCTTGTAGTAGAGACTGGCACTGCCGCCCACGCCGGTGATGTCGCCGATGGCGATGAGCGTCCCCGGTGTCCCGGACGCGACGACGTAGGTGGGCGCCGTGGTGTTCAGGGAGCCATCGGGATTGCCGTCGATCAGCACGCCGCCCGGAATGTAGTCATCGTACATGCGCATGCCGCTGGCGGCGGTGCTCAGGTCCGCCGATCCCCGCAGGAAGGTCACGCCGCTCTCGACCGTGGTCGGCGTGAGGCCCACCGCCTCGTGCGAGTAGTAGGCGCTGTAGCTGGTGCTCGCCCCGCTCGGGCCGTTGACGGTGCGCTTGGTGAGCACGCGCACCGCGCCGTCGATGAACGCGTCGGTCGTGACCGGGAAGTCGTTCTCGGTATAGTTGAAGGTCAGGAACAGCACCTTGACCGTGACACGCACCTTCTGCCGGTCGAGAATGTCGGCGCCGTTGCCGCCGCCGGTGGGGTTGATGCGGGTGACGATCAGCTGCCCGCTGCTGTCGTAGCCGAGCGTGTAGCCCTCGGTGACCAGGGAATCCGTCGCGCCGTGCGTGTAGGCGACGTAATCGGCGGTAAAGGTCTTGCTGAGCGTGTTCGAGCGGTAGACATACGCCCACGACTTCTTCGTCGCGTCGAGCGAGTTGGCGACCTGCACCTCATAGCGCGCGAAGCTCTGGCTGGCGAGGTCGGCGGGCCACAGGTCGTTGCTCACCTGGTCGCCCATGTCCTTGGCCATCCACACCACCTCGTCGTTGGCGTCGAAGGTGGGATCGCCGTCGGCGATGAAGTAGTTGCCGCCGGCGTCCTTCTGGTCGACCTGGAAGGGGATCTGCACCCACGTGCCGCCGCGATAGGCGTAGACCCAGAGCTCCCCGACGGCGGCCCCCGCGAGGCCGGGCATCGTCGAGCCGGGGGCGACGACGGATTCGTAGATGCGATCGAGGGACGCGGTGGCGAGGACGCCGGCGCCGGCGGACGGGACGAGCGAGGCGAGGGCGAGCAGCGCCGCGAGCGGCGCGACGAGGCGGGGAGCGAGACGCATGGGGAATCTCCTGAGCTGAGGGGAGCGGAGAGCTGATGCGGGGACGCTAGCACCGGCAGCGCGCCGCGGCAAGACGGCGCGCGCCGCGCCCGCAGTGGTCCTCGCGCGCGGCGCGAAGCCGCTCGCGGACGCCGACGCGCCGTGCGATCCTCCGCGCTCGCCCACGCGCAACGTCCGGAGACCCGCATCCCCCATGGCTTGGCTCGGCCTCAACAATGTCTCGCTCACCTTCGCCGGCCCCGTGCTGCTCGATGGCGTCACCCTGCAGATCGACGAGGGCGAACGCCTCGGGTTGCTGGGACGTAACGGCGCGGGCAAGTCGACCGTGCTCAAGTTGCTCGAGGGCACGCTGCAACCAGATGCCGGCGTGGTGGTGCGCCGGCCCGGCCTGCGCGTCGCCGGGTTGCAGCAGGAAGTGCCGATCGACCTCGCCGGCCCGGTCGGCCGCTATTTGCACGAGGTGTGCGGGGTGATCACCAGCGAGCGGGCGTGGGAGATCGAGTCGCACATCGACCGCGCCGCGCGCGACCTCTCGCTCGACCTCGACGCGCACATCGAGACACTGTCGGCCGGCTCGAAGCGCCGTGTGCTGCTGGCCGCCGCGCTGGTACGCGATCCCGACGTATTGATCCTCGACGAGCCCACCAATCATCTCGACATCGAGGCGATCACCCACCTCGAGGACACCCTGCAGCGCCGCCGCGGTGCGCTGATCTTCGTCACCCACGACCGCGAATTCCTGCGCGGCCTCGCCACCCGCATCCTCGACCTCGATCGCGGGACGCTGCGCAGCTATCGCATGTCCTACGACGCCTACCTCGCCCAGCGCGAGGACGAACTGCGCGTCGAGGCCGAGCAGGCCGCGCTGTTCGACAAGAAGCTGGCGCAAGAGGAAGCGTGGCTGCGCCAGGGCATCAAGGCGCGGCGCACCCGCAACGAGGGCCGGGTGCGCGCGCTGGAATCGCTGCGCGCCGAGCGCGGCGCCCGCCGCGACGAATCCACGCGGGTGAAGGCGCAGCTGCAGGAGGGTGAGAAGTCCGGACGCCTCGTGCTGCGCTGCCGCGACGTCGACTTCGCCTACGACGGCGAACCGGTGGTGCGCGGACTCACCACCACCATCATGCGCGGCGACCGCATCGGCATCCTCGGGCCCAACGGCTGCGGCAAGACCACGCTGATCGGCCTGCTGCTCGGCGAACTCGCGCCGCAGCGCGGCACCATCGAAACCGGCACGAAGCTCGAGATCGCCCACTTCGAGCAATTGCACGACGCGCTCGATCCCGCGCGCTCGGTCGTCGACAACATCGCCGACGGCCGCGAGTTCATCACGGTCGGCGGCG
This sequence comes from Candidatus Eiseniibacteriota bacterium, assembly GCA_046590735.1. GTDB lineage: Bacteria > Eisenbacteria > RBG-16-71-46 > CAZEPH01 > CAZEPH01 > JBKJUD01. The sequence continues at coordinate 6,516 of JBKJUD010000070.1, forward strand.
GACAGCGGCACGTAGTGGGCTACCTGCGCGACTTCCTGTTCACCGGCGACCAGATCCAGGGCCCGGTGACGCGGCTCTCCGGCGGCGAGCGCAAGCGGCTGCAACTCGCGCGCATCCTCTCGCGGCCGTGCAACCTTCTGGTGCTCGACGAGCCGACCAACGACCTCGACCTCGAGACGCTGGAGTTGCTCGAGGACCTGCTGCTCGAGTTCGAGGGGACGCTGCTGGTGGTGTCGCACGATCGTGCCTTCCTCGACAACGTGGTCACGTCGACGCTGGTGTCCGAGGGCGGGGGCCGCTGGGCGGAGTACGTCGGCGGCTATGCGGACTGGGTGCGGCAGCGGAACTCAGCCGACGCACCAACCGACGCGGCCCGGCCCGCGCGACCGGCCGCGGAGCGCAGCGCCAGCAAGACGAAGCGCCTCGGCTTCAACGATAAGCGCGAACTCGACAAGCTCCCCGCGCGCATCGAGAAGCTGGAGGCGGAGAAGCAGCGGCTGTTCGCCACGATGTCGGACCCGGCATTCTACGCCGACGGCGGCGCGGCGGTGACGCAGGCGACCGAACGCCTGGCCGCGGTCGAGCGCGAGATCGAGACCGCCTATGCCCGCTGGATGGCGCTCGAGGCGCTGGCGCGCGGCGACGCGTAGCGCGTCACCCCGGCGCCGCGCCGGCCGCCACCACGCGGTCGCGCAGCATCGCCAGGGTGGCCGGCGAGTGGCCGGCGTAATGGTTGTTGGCGAAGACATACGTCTGCACCGCGCGCGCCAGGAAGGCGCGGACGATGGCGCTCCACTCGTCGAGTTCGCGGCCGCGATCGATCTGCACCGCGGCGAACTGCGTGATGCGCGTGCGATCGCCCAGCAAGCGGATGTAGGTGAAGTCGGCGGTGATCCACTCGACGCGCGGCATCCACGGGTGATCGAGCAGCGCCACCGCGATGCCGTGTCGCGCGCAGCACGCCTGCAACGCGGCCGCCGGCTCCGGCTCCGCCCACGCGCGGTTGCGCACCTCCACCGCGTACCGCGGCCCGGGCGGCAGCGCGTCGACGAAACTCTCGAGCGCCGCGAGCTTGTCGGGCGTGAACGAGGGCCCCATCTGCAGCAGCAGCGGCCCGCGCTTGGGACCCAGCAGCCCCATCGTCTCGATGAAACGCGCTGCGTCGTCGGCCGCTTCGGGTCCCACCAGTTCGGCCTCGTGGGTGATGGCGCGCGGGAATTTCGCGGCGAACACGAAGCCCTCGGGCGTGCGCTCGCGCCAGCCTTCGACGGTGCTGCGGCGCGGCACGGCGTAGAAGGTCGAATCGATCTCGACCGCGGACCAGCGCCGTGCGTAGAGTGCGAGCATCTCCGCCGGCCGCGCGGTGGCCGGATAGAACGAACCGCGCCAATCGTCGTACTGGAACCCCTGCGTCCCCAGCACCAGGCCGGGGGGAAGCGGCGGGGGCTCCGGCTCTGCCGGCGCGGCGAACTCGGCGAACGGGAGCCGCGGCTGCGCGCCCGCGGGCGCGGCGCGGCGGCGCGCCGTCACCGGCGCGAACCCATCAGGGAAGGAAGCACCGACACTCGCATGATCCCCGACCCTAGCCACCTCCCCCCGG
>JBKJUD010000011.1:0-2567 GCA_046590735.1 Candidatus Eiseniibacteriota bacterium
ATCACGAACCCGTCGCGCGTGCCGTCGAAGGGACGGCTGGCGCGGGTGGGGTCGTCATTGCGGGTGGACAGCGCCTTCATCGCGCAGAAGCCCGCGACGCTCAGGGTGGTGATCGAGCACTCGGTGCCGCCGCTGATGATCGCGTCGGCATCGCCCCGCTGGATCGCGTAGAACGATTCGCCGATCGCGTGCGCGCCGGACGAGCACGCCGACACCGTGCAGTAGTTCGGGCCCTTGGCGCCGAACATCATCGAGATCTGGCCGGAGGCCATGTCGGAAATCATCATCGGGATGAAGAACGGGCTGACGCGCGACGGGCCCTTCTCCTGGAGCGTGAGGAACTGGCCTTCCCAGGTCTCGATGCCGCCGATCCCGGACCCGATGATCACGCCGAGGCGCTCGGGGTCCATGCTGCCCGCGGAGACTCCCGCCTGCGCCAGCGCTTGCGCGGTGGCGCCGGCGGCGAACCGCACGAAGCGGTCGGCGCGACGGGCGTCCTTGCGGTCCATGTACTGCTCGGCGTCGAAATCCTTCACCTCGGCCGCGAACCGCGTGTCGAGACTCGAGGCGTCGAAACGGGTGATCGGACCGACACCGGAGGTGCCCGCCTTCACGTTCTGCCAGAAGCTGTCCCGGTCATTGCCCAGCGGCGTGACAACTCCCATGCCGGTGATGACCACGCGGCGATGGGTGAAAGCGCCGTTCCTGCGTGTCTCTGCCATCTGTCTCCAGGATCGGGAGGCAATACACTCCGGGGGACTCCCGGGGAAGCCCGTCACGCAGCGCGCATGCATCCCGCGCCGCGCGCGACCTTCCCCGGGCTCTCGCCCCGGCCAAGCGCGAAAGGCGACTAGGCGCCGGCCGCGAGGTGCTCCTTGAGATAGCCCATCGCGTCACCCACGGTGCGGATCTTCTCCGCATTCTCGTCCGGAATCTCGACGCCGAACTCTTCCTCGAGCGCCATGACGAGTTCCACGGTGTCCAGCGAGTCGGCACCGAGGTCGTCGATGAAGGAGGCACTCGGGGTCACCTGCTCGGCAGACACCCCCAACTGCTCCATGATGATTTCCTTCACACGCTCATCGCTGTACGGACTCGGCATGTAATGATGTACTCCTCTCTTGATCAAAGGTCATGCGGTGCTGCATACCCCGCCGCGACAGACATCGGTGTCTACCGCACCTGCACCAGGGCTCCGCGGGTCAGGAGGATGAACTAGATCCATCCCCCATCGACTTGCAGTACCTGCCCGGTGACATAGCGGGCAGCATCGGACGCGAGAAAACCGACTACGTCCGCGACATCTTCAGGGGTCCCGAATCGTCCCAAGGGGATCCGGGCGAGCATGCCCTCGCGAATGGCTTCGGGCAAGGCTTGCGTCATCGGGGTGTCGATGTACCCGGGGGCCACGGCGTTCACCGTGATGCCGCGACTCGCCACTTCCCGCGAGACCGCCTTGGTGAAGCCGATCACGCCGGCCTTGGAGGCGACGTAGTTGGCCTGGCCCGCATTCCCGGTGATCCCGACGATCGAGGTGATGTTGATGATCCGTCCCGCCTTCTTCTTCATCATGTTGCGCAGGACAGCTTTGGTGCAATTGTAGGTACCCTTCAGGTTTACATCAAGGACTGTATCCCATTGCGCCTCGTCCATCCGCAACAGCAAGCCGTCCTTGGTGATACCCGCATTGTTGACGAGCACGTCGATGCCCGAGCCGAAGGCCGCCTCGGCCTGGGCCACGGCGGCCACCACCTCGGCCGGCACGGCGACATTCGCGGCGCAGGCCAGCACGGTCGAGCCGGTGGCCGCGCGCAATTCGGCGGCGGCGGCCTCGATGGTGTCCGGCCGCGTGCCGAGGATGGCGACGGACGCGCCGCGCTGCGCGAACCATGCCGCCACCGCCGCGCCGATGGAGCGCGAGCCGCCGGTGACGAAGACATTCCTGCCGGCGAAGTCCTGTGCACTCATGTCCGGGGGGATCTCCTTCCCTGTCGCATCCTCACGCGGTCGCCAGTTCGCGGACGCGTTCCAGCGCCAAGCCCAGGCTGTCCGGGTCCTCGACGGAGACGACCACGGCCTCCGGCGCGATCTGGCGCATCAGGCCCTTCAGGACCTTGCCGCTGCCCACCTCGAGAAAGAGCGGGTAGCCATCGGCGACCATCGCGCGCATCGCGTCTTCCCAGCGCACTGCGCCGAGCAACTGCGCCGAGAGCGCCGCGCGGATGTCGGCGGCGCCGCGCACCGGCTGCGCCGACACGTTGGCGTACACCGGCGCCTCGACCTCGTGAATCGTCGTCGTCTCGATGGCCTCGGCGAGGCCGCGCGCCGCGCTGCCCATCAGCGGCGAGTGGAACGCGCCGCTGACCTCGAGCCGGATCGCGCGCTTGGCGCCACGCTGCTTGGCGAGCTCCATCGCGACTTCCACCGCGGGGATGTCGCCGCTGATCACCACTTGCCCGGGCGAATTGAGATTGGCGGCCTGCACCACGCCGTGTCCCGCCGCGACGGCATCCGCGCACACCTGCTCGACCGCGTCGCCGGCGAGGCCGAGGATCGCGGCCATCGCG
>JBKJUD010000239.1:0-14024 GCA_046590735.1 Candidatus Eiseniibacteriota bacterium
CCGCGCCGACGTTCGAGGTCGCGGAGGCGTTGTGCAGGATCGCGGTGATTTTCTCATCGGCGTTGCGCAGCGCGTCCTCGGCGGCGGTCTTGCCGAGCACCGCTTCATCGAGCGAGGTGGTGAGCGCGTCCTCGATGTCGCCCCACTGCGGCACCGCGGGCAGCGCGCGCGCCGTGGCCATCTGGCGCGCGAGCACGCCTTCCTCGGGATGCGCAGCGTAGTAGGGATCGTCCTCGGCGCCGACGTTGGCCGCCACGAACCGTGCCGCGTGCGCCAGCTTGCCGGCGGCGGCGGGCGAAGTGAGGTAGCGCGCCAGCGTCTGCGCGGCGGGGTTCGGCTTGGCCTTGGAGAAGAACACCAGCAGCTCGCCGCCCATGAACGACGCGTGCGTGCCGGTGGCCTTGTCCGGCCGCGGCACCAGCCCGACGCCGTAGCGCAGGTTGGGCGCGTCCTTGGGGATCTTGTTGAACAGCCACGGGCCGCTCAGGTTGATGCCCACCTTGCCCTGCATGAACGCCTGGTCGAGCGTCTCCTGCCGCTGCACCATCGAGAAGGGCTTGAGCGAGAGGTAGAACTCCAGCGCCTCGAGATTCTCCGGCGAGTTGGTGACGGACCGCGCGAGGTCGTCGGAGAGCACGTCGCCGCCGTTGCCCCAGGCGAAGGGCATGAACTTCTTCACGAAGATCAGCCGCTCGCCGGCGTTGAGCGCGTTGCCGTGGAGGCCGCCGCCGAGCGCCTGCACCTTCTCCGCCGCGTGGCGCAGCTCGGACCAGGTCTCCGGCGCGCGGGTCGAGTCGAGCCCGGCGCGGGCGAACAGCACCTTGTTGTAGAAGAGCGCGCGCGAGCCCACCACCCAGGGCAGGCCGAAGACGCGGTTCTGGTACGTGACCATGTCCCACGCGCGGAACTGGTCGCGCAGGGAGTCGGCGAGCGGCGTGATGTCCTTGAGCGCGCCGGCGGAGGCGTATTGCGCGAACTGCGTCGAGCCGAGTTCGCAGAGGTCCGGCACGGTACCGGAGGCCACCGCGGCGGCGATCTTCTGCGGGCCGTCGCTCCACGTGAGTTGCTGGACCTCGACGGTGATCTCGGGGTGCAGCTTGCGGAAATCGTCGAGCACCGGCTGAATCTGCTCGCGTGGCCAGAACTCCCAGAAGACGACCTTGGCGCCGCCACCCCCCGTGCCACAGCCCAGCGCGCCGCCCATTACCAGCGCCAGCGCGCCGACGGCGAGCGCCATCGGAAGGAATTCTTTCGATTCGCGCGGGCCGTTCTGGTCGCGCGCCATGTCCCTGGTCGCCATGCCCTCTCCTCATCCGTGACGCCGCGTGACATCGCCTGCAACACGGCGCGGCGTGAGCGGCCGGAGACTACCACAGCCCCCGCGTGGTGCCTACGCGCCGACGCCGCCGGGCCGAGCGCGGTAAATCCCGTGTATCACGCGGCGCCGCCGCATCACCTCTGGCAGCGTATCCACCATTGCCCCGCCTCCGCCGCGATCCGTCGCGGATCGCGCAGGCTGCCCATTGCCCGTCTTTCCCCGCTGGAGGACTCCATGATCGTGCGCCCCGTGTCCGTGGCCCCGCGCCCGGCACCTACCCGGTTCCGCCGCCTGCTTGCCGGCTTGGCCTCTGTCGCCCCGGTGCTGTGGGCCGCGGTCGTCTCCGCCGCCCCGTCGCCCTCGACGGGCACGATCACGCCGACCAGCACCCCGATCGCGTTCACCGGCGGCCTGCTGGCCGGCGGCAACAGCGACGAGAGCACCTGCCAGGAAAACATCACCTGCGAAAACTTCATCCTCACCGTGGCGGCAGGCGACTACACCGCCAAGCGAATCGACCTCGCGATCAACTGGCTGACCCCGGCCGCCGACTACGACATGTACGTGCACGAAGGCTCGCCGAGCGGCCCGGTCGTCGCCTACTCCGCCGACGGCACGACGACGGGCGAACTCGCCCACCTGTCGTACGACCCGGGGGTCCTGACGGCGTCGCGCACCTACTACGTCCACGTGGTCGCCTTCGCGGTGGCGGGCGATCAGTACCAGGGCCAGATCAGCGTCGCGCCGGCCCCGCCGCCGCGCATCGCCAGCTACCCGCTGGCGGCGATGACCTTCAGCCCCAACGTGACCCTGACGGCGCCGTACACCACCGGCGACGGTGAGCCGAGCTGCCGCGTCGACGTGCGCGGCAACGCCTATGTCGGCGGCATCCGCGGCGTCCCGGCCGGCGTCGACCTGTGGCGCTTCGACCTGAACCCCACCAGCCCCACCTTCGACCCGGCGATGCAGAACCCGATCTACCTCGGACAGCCCGACGCTTTCGTCGAGCAGGACCCCAACGACCAGCAGGCTGGCGGCGCCGATGGCGGTGGCGACATCGACATCTGCACCAGCTTCCCGTCCTCGCCCACCGCAATCCCGGTGGTCACCACGACCAGCCTCGCGGCGGCCGAGATCTCCTCGTCGGTGTCCTTCGACCGCGGTGAGACGTTTACCCTGTCCCCGGCCGTGGTGGCCGTGCCCGCCGACGACCGCGAGTGGCAGGAAGCCGACGGCGACAGCACCATCTACATGATGTACCGCGCGCCGATCCCGGCCACCGGGCTGTTCTGTGCCCGCTCCGACGACCACGGCCTCACCTACCCGATCACCTCGGTGGTCAGCGCCTCGGGCACCACGCCGGGGTACATCGACGTGGACCACACCACGCACGAGGTGTACATCGCCCACACCAGCTCCAGCGGCCTGTTCGTCTCGCGGTCCGTCGACCGCGGCCTCACCTGGTCCACCTCCACCGTCGACAACAGCACGGCGCATGGCTCGCTGTTCGACGTGGTCAAGGTCGGGGACGACGGCACCGTGTACTGCGTGTGGTCCGACGAGGTAAACGTGTTCCTCGCCCACTCGACCGACCACGGCGTGACGTGGAGCGGCAAGGTGCGCGTGAACGACAGCACGGTCTACAAGATCAACCTGTTCCCGTGGCTGGAGGCCGGCAGCGCCGGTCGCGTCGACATCGTGTGGTACGCCAGCACGAGCACCGCCAACACCGACGCCTCCGACTGGGTCGTCCGCTTCGCGCAGACCACCAACGCGACGGACCCCAACCCGGCCTTCGCGCAGGCGACGATCAGCGACCACGTCATCCACGGCTCCAACATCAGCACCGGCGGCCTGACCGGCAGCCTGAACCGCAACCTGCTCGATTACTTCCAGGTCGCGCTCGACCCGCAGGGCGCGGCGGTGATCGCCTTCACCGACGACCACAACGACTACGACGGCAACGTCTACGTCACCCGGCAGCTCGACGGGCCCAGCCTCTACGCGACCGCCAATGGCAACGGCTACGTGAACGCGGTCGCGCCGCCTTCGCCGATCATTCCGGACCCGGCGGCGCCCGAGGTCAGCGACTACCTGCACGACGCGCTGGCCGGCCTGCTGCAGCCCATCGACACCGACAATCCCTTCGACATCCTGTGGGTCGACTACTCGTGCACCTACGACTCGGCGACCACGGCGATCAAGATCCGCTCGACGATGAAGGTCAGCACGCTGTCCCCGGTGCCGAGCGGCGGGACCTGGCGGATGTCGTTCACGGCGAACGCGCCGGGCGGCAATTCGGACCGCGGTGACCAGTTCTACGTCCTCGCGACCACCACGCCGCCGGCGACACCGGTCGCGCCCGCCTTCACGTGGGGCACCGCGGTGCGCGCCGGCAGCGGGTCGATGACCTACACGCAGCGCGGCACCACGACCGGCGTGCTGGACTCGGTGTCCGGCACCATCCGGATCGATGTGCCGGTGACCTCGCTGAACAACTTCGTCACCCACGGACCGCCCATCGGCCCGGGGAGCATCCTGCAAGGCCTGCGTGGCCGCACCGCGTCCAGCGGCGCGAACGCGGTGGCGGACCTCACGCGCGGTGGCACCAGCTACCGCGTCACCTGCGGCCTGCCCACCGGCATCGGCGAAGGGACGGGCGTGCGCGGCATCACCCAACTGCGTCCGGCCAGCCCGAACCCGGCGCGCGGCGCCACGACCGTCTCGTTCACGCTGGGCCGGGCCGAGCACGCCGAGCTGTCGGTGTTCGATATCACCGGCCGCCGCGTGCGCAGCATCGAGGCGCGCACGCTGCCCGCGGGCAACCACGTCCGCACCTGGGACGGTCGCAACGACCACTTCCAGAACGCGGCGCCCGGTATCTACCTGATCGTGCTGCAGACGGCCGAGGGCCGGCAGAGCCAGCGGGTCGCCGTGACGCGGTAGCCTTCCCACCACCTGGGAGATCCGCCCCCGGCGCATGGACGCGCCGGGGGTGGATTTTTTTCGCATCGCGGCGGCTTGCGATGTACGAAACCCGGCTGGCGGATCACCTGTGATCTCGAGCGGTGCAGGGAAGGCGGCGTCCGCGCGAGGCTGGAATCGCGCGGGACGAGGACAAGGGGGGAACACCTCGTCACTTCCCAAGCCGCTCCACAAGGCTCACGACGAACTGCGCTGGCACGCGGAACGCCGGGGAGCTTGGACGCAGCCAGGGATACCCTGCCGGGGCGATGTGCGTGGAGCCGGCCGGGCCCTGGCTGTCGGTCCATCCCGTCGGTCCTTTCGGCCCCTGGTTGAGGCGGGATGCGCGTCACGGCCGTGGTGTATACTGGCCGCATGCTTGCACTTCCTGCGGCGCGCCGCGCGCGCCCCATCCCTTCCACGTCTCTCATCGCGTGACGACGCGCCTCGATCCGGACGAGGACGCGCGCCTCGCCTCGCTGTGCCTCGCGGGACGCTCCGATGCCTGGACCGACCTGGTCCATCGCCACGAACGGCTCGTCTATGCGGTCTCGCGGTCGTACCGGCTGGCCGACGAGGACCTCGGCGAAGTCTTCCAGGACGTCTTCCTCGCGCTCTACCAGCGGCTGCCCTACATCCGCGACACCCGCTCGCTGTGCCGCTGGCTGAGTTCGACCACCGAGCGCATCGCCCGCGCCACCGCCCTGCGCCGGCGCCGCGAACAGGCCCTGCGGGTGGACGACCCCCACGTCCTCGACACCGCCCCCACCGACCGTCCCGACCCGGCGCGCACACTTGAGGAGTTCGAGACGCAGGCGCTGGTGCGGCTCGCGGTCGAGGATCTTTCGCCCCGCTGCCGGTCGCTCTTGCGGGCGCTCTACTACGAGGACCCGCCGGTGCCCTACGCCGAGCTGGCCGCCCAACTGCGGCTCTCGATCGGATCGATCGGGCCGACGCGGGCGCGGTGCTTCGACCGGCTGCGTCTGGCCCTATCAAAGCGCGGCCAAGGCGCGGAACGTATCACCACCGCCCCATCCCCCACCTCTGTCAGCGTGGAAGAAGGCAGCGGGCCACGCACCCTTTCGCCGCCCTCGATCACGGAGGGAGGAGCGCGTCATGACAGCTAGAATTCCGCGGCCCGGGCGGTCGCCAGGACACCTGGACGCCCGCGCGATGCTGAGCTACATCGAGGGCACCCTCGCAGCGACCGACGCACGCGAGGCCGAGACACACCTGGCCGGCGAGTGCGGCGACTGCCGCGAGCGACTGCGCGAGTTCGGCCTGCTGCTGGGCGTCATGCGCGGCGACCGGACTCCGACGGTCCCCGCCCCGCTGCACGCGCGGGCGATGAGCGTGTTCCGCGCGCCGGTGGCGGCGCCCGCGGAGCCCTCGATCCTCGAGCGCATGGTCCGGCTGCTGTTCGACTCGAACGTCACCCCGGCCCCGGCGGCCGTGCGCCGCGCGGTGGGCGATGCGCGGCGGCTGCGCTACGGCTTCGCAGGCTGCATCCTCGACCTCGAGCGCGAGACGCAGTCGGCGGGGGTGATTGCCCTGCGCGGACGACTGGACGCGCCGGATGCGGTGCTGCACTGCGTCCGCGTCGAGGTCGAGGGCGAGACGCGCGAGTTGTGGCCCGACGCGAATGGCAACTTTGCGGCGACGCAGGTGCCGGCGGGCACCGTGCGCCTGCGCGTCGACGGGCCGACCGGCGTGTTCGAATTCCCGCCCATCGAGCCATGACCGCGCGGCGCGGCGTGCTCGACGTGGAGCCGACCGTCGCGGACCTGCTCGAAGCCGTCGAGTCGCTGAGGCGCGATCAACCCGCCGAGGCGTGGGGCGTCCTGCAGCGCCAGTGGCGCACGGCTTCGCGCCAGGCAACCGACGCCGAACGCGGCGGCCTCTGGCGCTCCCGCGGCCACCTGATGCGCGACCTCGATCGCATGCCCGAGGCCGTCACCGCGTACCGCCGCGCCCACCGCTACTTCCGACAGGCCGGCGAGCCGGTCGAGGCGGCGATGTGCAGCCACGGCCTGCTCGACGCGCTCATGTACCTCGGTGCCTACGCCGACGCGCAGAAGGTCGCCCGCGCCGGCGCGCGCACGCTGCGCGAGCACGGCGAGAACGCCAGCCTGGCGCGCCTGCTCAACAACCACGCCAACCTGCTGCACCGGCTCGACCGCCACGCGCAGGCCCTCGACATGTACAGCGAGGCGCGCGCTGCGCTGGGCCGCAATGCGTTCGGCCGCGCGGTGATCGACGTGAATCTCGGCAACTGCCTGTCATCGGTGGGCCGCTGCGCGGAGGCGCGCCGCCGATACGTGAGCGCCGGGCGCACCTTCACGCACAGCGGCCACGCGGTTCGCGCCCTCAACGCCGACTACAACCTCGCCTACATGGACTTCCTTGAGCATCGCCACGAGCGCGCCCTCGCCGGCCTCGCCGCCGTGCGCGAGCGCGCCACCGGCGCGCAGGCCGCGTCGATCGTCGCGCTGGTGTCGCTCGATCGCGCCGAGATCCTTCTGCGCCTGGGCGCCGATTACGACGCGGTCGCGGAAGCCCGCGCGGCGGTCGCCGCGCTGGCTCCCCTGGGTCTGCGCTACGAAACCGCGAAGGCGCGCCTGTTCGCCGCGCTCGCCGACTTCCGCCTCGGCCGCCGCCAGAGCGCGCGCGGCGAACTCGCCGACGCGCTGCGCGAGTTCGTGGACGAGCGCAACGACGTGTGGATTGGCGAGGCGCTGGTGGGTCTCGCCACCGTCTGGCGCCAGGATAGTGCGCCGGACGCCGCCGTCGCCTTGCTGGCCGCGGCCAATCGCCGTTTCCGCGCCGCCGGGGACCTCGAGCGCGCCGCGTGCGCCATCGCGCTGGGTGCCCGCGCGCGCCTGGAAGCCGGGGACCGCTACGGGGCGGAGCGCATGGTGCACTCGCTGCAGCCGCGGATGCGCGGCGCCTCGCCGCGCCTGCGCCACCTCGTCTGGGCCGCCGACGCCGAGTGCGCGATCGCCCGCGGCGATCTGCGGGGCGCGCGCCGGCTGCTGCTGCAGGCCGCACGCGAATCGGAACGGCTGGCCTCCCGCATTCTCGACGAGCAGTGGCGGGCCAGCTTCTGGGGCGACTGGGGCTGGCCGCACGCGGCGCTCGCCGAACTGGAAATCCGCATGGGCCGGCCCCGACACGCCATCGAGGCGCTCGAACGCGGCCGTGGCCGCGCCCTGCTGGCGCCGCTGACCGGCCGCCGCGCCGCGGCGCGCGACGACGACGACGAACTGCGCCAATGGGCCATCGCCCACCGCCACGCCGACCGCACCGTGCGCAGCTGGACGCCGCCCACAGCGCAGGCGCCCACGCCGGTGCTGACCACCTCCGGCCGCGCCCGGCTGCGCAGCCGTCCCGCCGACGATCCCGCGCTCCCCGCGATCCAGCGGGCGCTGGCGCCGGGCACCGTGCTCATCGACTTCATGATCGCCGACGGCTGGCTGCGCGGCTTCCGCGTCACCGGCGATGCGGTCGTGCCCACCGAACCGCTGGCGCCCGAGCGCGTCGTGCAGGCGCTGATCGAGTCGGTGGTGTTCGACTTGCGCAGCGCGGCACTCATGCCGCTCGACGCGCGGGCGCGCAGCGCCTCGCTCACCGCGTCGCTCGAAGAGCTGGCCTCGGTGCTGCTGTGGCCGGCGCTCGCGGGCGCCGGGCCGGCGCCGCGCGAGGTGGCGGTGGTGTCGACCGGCCTGCTGAGCCGCGTGCCGTGGCCGGCGTTGCCCGGGCCCGATGGCCGCCCGCTGTGCGAGGCCGCAGCGATCTCCATCCTGCCGGGCTTACGTCTGGCGTTCCTGCACCCGCCGGCGCGTCCCGCCGCCAGCGCGGTCCCGCTGATGGTGGCCTCGCCGGCCGGGGATCCCGGGTATGCGGAGGAGGAGATCGATCTGCTCTCGGCGCTCTTCCCGCAGGCCGAAGTGCTCCGCGGCGCGGCGGCCACCGTGGCGCGCGTGCGCGAGGCTGGCCGCCACGCGGCCTGGATCCACATCGCCGGACACGGCGCCTACTCCGCCGCGGACCCCGGCGCCTCGGGCCTGCGGCTGGCGGATGGGTGGCTGACGCTCGACGATCTCGCCCGCTACCGCACGCGAGCCCGCTGGGTCGCCCTGTCGGCGTGCCAATCGGCGCGGGCCTTGGTGCGGCCGGGCGAGGAATGGTTCGGGTTGTCCCGCGGATTCCTGGCTGCGGGCGCCGGGCAGGTGCTGGCCGCGCAATGGGATGTCGAGGGCTGGGCCGCGGCCTCGCTGATGCGGACGGTGTACGGCGGCGTTGCCGGGGGCCAGTCCCTGCGACACGCGCTGGCCGCCGCCCAGGCCGCGGCGGCGCAGGCAGGGGCGCATCCGGTGGATTGGGCGGGATTTTGCGCTCTCGGGGCGCCGCGTGACGTGCTATCCTGAGTCCAGCACGGGAGGATTCACAGTGATCGGCTTCGCACCACCCCGCTGCTCCCCGCATCATCGTCGCTCCGCCCCCACACTCGTCGCTTTGCTCGCGCTAGTGCCCGCGTGGCTGTTCCCCGGCTGCCGTCCTGCCAACGCCCCGCCACCCGAGATCGTCACCGGCTCGCGCGTGCCCGCCGCGCAGGGTGCGCCGGGACTCGCGCCGGACCTCGGCGATGTGAGCAACTTCGTGGTCGCGTCCCTGAAGCCCGGCGTGCAGGCGCAGGACCTCGCCACGCTCTACGGCGCGGCCATCGTGCGCAATTCCTCGTATGGCTATGTGCTGTTCACCCCGCTGGCCGGGCTGGCCTCGGCGCTCGCGGAGTCGCTGCGTCTCGATTCCCGCGTGCTCGCCGCGGAAGTGGACGCGTTCGTCATGCCCGCCGAGGAACGCCAGCGCAGCCAGGCGTTCGACTTCGGCAACGGCACCCCGGAGCTCTATCATCTGCAGAGTGCGACCGACGACGTCGGCATGGCGCTCGCACATCGCACCAGCGAGGGCGCCGGCGCGCGCATCGCCATCCTCGACACCGGTGCCGAGCTGACGCACGACGCACTGGTCGGCCACATCGCCGCCAGCGCCGACTTCATCGGGACCTCGATCGACGGCAGCGAACAAGGCGACGGGCTCGACAACGATGGCGATGGCCTGGTCGACGAAGCGTGGGGGCATGGCACGCACGTCGCCGGCATCGTCGCGCTGGTGGCGCCACGCGCGCAGTTGCTCGTCGGCCGCGTGCTCGACGCCGACGGCCGCGGCGACCTGTTCTCGGTAGCGGTCGCCATCGAGTGGGCGATGGCGCAGGACGCCCAGGTGATCAACATGAGTTTCGGAATGCTGGAAAGTAGCACCGTGCTCGAGGTCGCGCTCGGCCGGGCCGATGCCGGGGGCGTGGTGTGCGTGGCGGCGGCCGGCAACGAGGGCACCGACTCGCCGGCGGAGTACCCGGGATCCAGCCCGCATGTGCTGTCGGTGGCGGCGCTCGACGCCAGCGATCGTGCGGCGACGTTCACCTCGTACGGATCGTGGGTCGCGATCAGCGCGCCCGGCGTGTCCATCCGCAGTTCCTACCGCGACAACACTTACGCGCTGTGGAGCGGCACCTCGATGGCGGCGCCGTTCGTCAGCGGCACCGCGGGACTGCTGCGGTCGCTGCACGCAGGCTGGCGCCGGCCCGACGTCACCGCGCGGCTCGCGGCCACGGCACGCAATGTCTCCGCCGCCAATCGCACGCTGTGGCCCAAGCTGGGCGCCGGTGCGCTCGATGCCGGCGCGGCGCTCGAGGCCGACGGCCGCTGGGACGCCCGGCGCGGATCCCGCTTCGACGGCGCCCCCGGTGCCCCCGAACCCCGCTAGCTAGTCCGCCGCGGCGATCGCGCCGCGCACGAATCCCCCGTGCCGCGCCAAGCGCTCCCGCGCCTCGGCCGCGTCCACCCCGGCGAGGTGCATGACGATCGCCGTCTTCACGTGTCCCCCAGCCGCCTCCAGCAGGCGCGCCGCCTCGTCGTAGTCCTCGCCGGTCGCGATCATCACCACCCGCTTGGCGCGCTCGCGCAGTTTCGCGGAGGTGGAGCCGAGGTCCACCATCATGTTCTCGTAGACCTTGCCCAGCTGGATGAACGCGACGGTCGTCAGCATGTTGAGCACGAGTTTCTGCGCGGTGCCAGACTTCATGCGAGTCGAACCCATCACCACCTCGGGCCCGACCACCGGGCAGATCGCGACATCGACCGGAATCGTGATGTCGGCGCGCGGCGTGCAGGCGAGGTAGACCGTGCGGCAGCCGCGGCGGCGCGCCTCGGTCAGGCCGGCGATGACATACGGCGTCCGGCGGCTCGCGGCGATGCCCACCACCACGTCTGCGGCACCGGCAGCGAGGCGCGCGAGGTCGGCGACGACTTCGTCGGCGCGATCCTCGGCGCCCTCGACAGCGGAGACCAGCGCGCCGTGGCCGCCGGCAATCAGGCCGACGACCTGCGCGGGATCGCTGCCGAAGGTCGGCGGGCACTCGGAGGCGTCGAGCACGCCCAGGCGGCCCGAGGTCCCCGCACCCAGGTAGATCAAGCGGCCCCCCGCGCGGAACGCCGCGACCACCAGTTCGACGGCCTCGGCGATGGCGGGAATCTCGGCGGCCACCGCCTGCGGCACGGTGGCGTCCTCGTCGTTGAGCAAGCGCAGGGCGTCGAGGATCGGCAGGTGATCGATGTGCAGGGTGCGCGGGTTGCGCTGTTCGGTGATCAGGCCGCGGATCTCGTCGAAGACGCGGCGGTCGGCAGGGTCGCTCATGCGCCGGAGAGTAGCACAGCGGCGCCGGCGATCAGTGCTGCGGGATACGCCGCGCGGCCCAGTCGCCGAAGGCTTTCCCCGCCCACGCGGCCAGCGGCCCGGCGAGCAGCACGGCAACCAGCGCGCCGCCGACGTACTCGGCGACTTCGGGTGCCTGCGGGCCCAACGCGCTCGCGGTGCGCCACGCGGCATCGGTGACCTCGCGGGCCATCTCTTCGCTCGCCCAGTGGGTGGCGACCGCCGCCGCCGGGAAGGCCGCACAGGCGCCCGACAGCCACGCGTACCTCCGCGCCCGCTGCGCACGGCCGGGCGCGAACCACGCGCCACACAGGTCGAGACAGAGCGCCGCGGCGAGCGGATACAGCGGCACCGACACGGTCCACAGCGGCGCGTCCGGCACGCCGGGCAGCGCGATCCGCGCGCCCAGCGCCCCCGCCGCGATCCGTACGATCAGCGGACTGCTCCACGCCACCCCGATGCCCAGCACCGCCGCCCCCAGGGCAACCGTGATCGCTGCCCACACGCGCCCCGTCATCGTCCGCGCCGCCATGCCCACGAACGCGACGACGGCGGCCAGCGCCACCGGGCCCAGCGCCACCGCCACCGGGCCGATGGTCACCTCGGGGGAGCGATTGAACACCGGCGCCACCAGCAGCAGCAGGGCGCGCGAGAGCGCGATCAACGCCAACAGCACCACGCCATCCTGCCCGGCGTGTGGTCGGGTCGCGGCGCCGGCCCGCTGCCGCAGATCGAGGATCGCCGCGAGGCCGCTCAACAGGGCGGCCAGTGCCAGCGCCGCCAGGCTCACCCTGTGGACGCCGCTCCCGGTGGACCCGTGTCCGATCGCGTGGCGCCACGCCATCTGCCACTCGAGGAGCGACACCGCCACCAGCAGGCCGACCACCGCCAGCCGCGTGCCGCGATGGCTGGGAGTCGGAGTCTGGGGCCGCCGGGCACCGGGGCGAGATCCGGACGGCTTCACGATCTCGGGGGCCGGGAGCGGCGCGGGGCCGGCGGCTTTCGCCTGCTGTGAGACGGGCACGGACAACCACCTTTTCCGAGGGGTCGGAAGCGCGCGCGCCCGAAGGCGCCAACGAGGGTGGCAGGCGCGCGCGGGGGGAAGGGCAAACCGACGCGGCCGGCGAAGGGAGCAATCGCCGGCCGCGAACAGGAGTTCCCGCCCCGGGCCGCCCCGCGCGCGGGGGCGCGGACGGGGCCGGCGGAGGGGTGTGAGGGGGTCCTACCTCAGGCGGCCTCGCTGGCGCGCGTGGCCTCGAAGCGCAGGATGACCGTGCCGAGGCGCAACAGGTCGCCCGGGCGCAGCTTCACCCGCGCCGTCACCCGTTCGCCGTTGAGGAATGTGCCATTCACGCTGCCGACATCTTCCAGGTAGAAGTTGCCCTCGGCGTAGCAGATCTTGGCGTGTCGCTTGGAGACGGACCCATCGGCCATCACCAGGTGATTGGTCTCATCCCGCCCCAGGTAGTTGACCTCCGCGCCCAGGACCTGGCGGGAGCAGGCACTGCGGTTCAAGGGCACGACGGCAACCGACGGGATCTCGTAGAAGTGCAGCTTCATGCCGCACTGCGCGCAGAAGAAGCTCCCTTCCCGGTTCTCGTGGTGACACAGGTTGCAATTCAACGACATCACACACTCCGTTCCTGCTAGGCCGCGGGCGGGATCGCCGCCGGGGCTGCCGCGCCAGTCAACTCCGCCAGCAGCGCATGGGCCGCGGCGCAGTTCGCATCGATCTCGAGGGCCTTCTGGCACGCCCGCAGCGCGCCATCCTTGTTGCCTTTCAGTGCGAGAATTTGGCCGAGCTTCACCTGGACGAAGGCCGCGTCGGCGACGCGGATCGTCATCCCGGTGTCGTTGGAGGCGGAGCGCGCGGCTTCCAGCTTCACGCCGCACTTGATGCAAAAACGGTCCTCGGGATAGCAGTCGGGGTGACTGCACTTGGGACACGCGTTCATGCTGCATTCCTCCCTGGTTGGGCGGTGACGATTTCCGCGAAACAGCGTTCCATCGCGTCGACGACGCCCGGGTCGAAGTGCGTGCCGGCGGCGTGGCGCAATTCGGCCAGCGCCTCGGCCGGCCCGGTGGCCGGACGATAAGCGCGGTCAGTGGTCAGCGCATCGTAGGCGTCGGCGACCGCCAGGATGCGCGCCATCAGCGGGATCTGCTCGCCGCGCAATCCCTCGGGATAGCCCGTGCCGTCCCAGCGTTCGTGATGCAGCCGGACGCCCGGGACCGCGGCGGCCAGCGTGCTGATGCTGCCGATGATGCTGGCGCCGAGCAGCGGGTGGATCCGCATCTTCTCCCACTCGTCGTCGGTGAGCGCACCCACCTTGTGCAGGATCTCCGCGCCGATGCCGAGCTTGCCGATGTCGTGGATGAGCGCGGCGTCGTGGATGTCCTGGACTTCGGACTCGGTGAGGTCCATGGCCCGCGCGATCCACACCGCGTACTGCGCGACCCGCGAGGAGTGGCCGTCGGTGTATTCGTCCTTGGCCTCCAGCGCGCTGGCCAGCGACATGAACACGCCCGCCAGCATCTTCTCGACGCGGGTGAACTGGCGCGCGTTGGCGAGCGCCATCGCGGCGTGCTGGCCGTAGGCGTGCAGCACCAGTTCGTGCTCGAAGTCGAAGGCCTCGCGGTGCGTGCTGCCCAGCATCAGCAGCGCGGCCGGGCCGTCCGCCGATTTCAGCGTGAGCACCGCCATGCAGCCGATGCCGTCGTCGAAGCGCAGCGCGCCCCACGGCCCCGGCCGGTCGAAGTCGAGGACCAGCAGCGGCTTTTCGCGGGCGCTGATCTGCGCCAGTTGGCCGTTGCTCAATTGTCCGAGCACCGCCGCGGCGACCGAGGGCACCACGCCGCGCACGCCGCACAGCCCGAGCACCCCGTGCTCGGACGCGACGAACAGCGCCGCAGCATGCACCTCCGGCAGCAACTCCAGCGCCTGCTCGACGATGTGCGTGTACAGGGC
>JBKJUD010000282.1:0-7047 GCA_046590735.1 Candidatus Eiseniibacteriota bacterium
TTCGACGTCGCCTTCTCGCGGCGAATGTGCTGCTCGCGCGTCTGCAGGGTGAGCGTGAAGGCGCGCCGGCCGGCGCTGTCCAGCGTGCGCCCGACGATGCGGCCGGGCAAGCGCCGCACGTGCGCGAGCGTCGAGGCGAAGAAGCCCACCGCCGGGCCGCCATAGGTCGGCCGGGTGGCCAGCGCCATCGCCTCGCCCACCGCGATGTCCGCACCCCAGCTCCCGGGAGGCGCGAGCAGCGCCAGCGACACCGGGTCGACGACCGCGACCACCAGCGCGCCGGCTGCCTTGGCCGTCGCGGCGTAGGCGCGCAGATCATCGACCGAGCCCTCGAACGCCGGCTGCGGGAGAATCACGCATGCCGCGCCCTCGGCATCCGCGGCGGTGAGCGGCGCCACGCGCCCCTGCGCCGCGGGCAACTCGACGATCCGCGCGCCGGTGGGCTCGAGCAGCGTGCGCAGCACCGCACGGTAATGCGGGTGCAATGCCGCGGAGACCACGACACGCTGGCGCCCCGTGGCCGCCACCGCGAGGGCAGCGGCTTCGACCGTCGCGCTCGCGCCGTCGTACATCGAGGCGTTGGCGACATCCAGTCCGGTGAGTTCGGCGATCATCGTCTGGAACTCGTAGATCACCTGTAGCGTGCCCTGGCTGACCTCGGGCTGGTACGGCGTGTAGGCGGTGGCGAACTCCGAGCGCAACATGACGGAACGCACGAACACCGGCACGTACTGGTCGTACGAACCGCCCCCGAGGAAGGAGATCGGCCGGCGCGCGGCCACCGTGCGCGAGGCATGGTCGGCGGCGATGCGCAGGAGGTCCGGCTCGGCCAGCGGGCCCGGTACGTCGAGCGCGTCGTCGCGCCGCAAATGCGCGGGGATCGGCTCGAACAGCGCGTCCACGCTGGTTACGCCGATCGTTGCCAGCATCTCCTGCCGCTCGGCGTCGGAAGTGGGAATGTAGCGCATGATGCCTTAGTGGCTCCCCGTATGCGCGGCGTAGGCCTCGGCATCCAACAGGTCCGCCGGCATGCCCTCGGTGAGGCGGATCTGGATCAGCCAGCCGCCGCCGAAAGGCTCGCGGTTGATGATCCCGGAATCCGCGGTGACCGCCTCGTTGCGCGCGATGACCTCACCGTGCACGGGCGAGAACAGGTCGCTCACCGCCTTCACCGCCTCGATGACGCCGAACGCCTGCATCGGCTCCAACGTGCGCCCGACCTCGGGCAGTTCCACGAACACGATGTCGCCCAGTTCCGACTGCGCGTAGTCGGTAATCCCGACCGTCGCCACATCTCCCTCGACCTTCACCCACTCGTGCTCGCGGGTGTAGTGCAGATCCGCCGGAATCGCCACAATGCCTCCTTGCGCGTGCTGACCGATGGCGGCGCCGCGGCGCCGCGGTGCGATTACTTGTGCGAGGCCCGCTGGTAGAAGGGCCGCTTCACCACCTGCAGCTCGACGCGCGCATCGCGCACCGCCACCTGCAGCGTGGTCCCGATCTTGGAGCGGTCGGCGCGCACGTACGCCATGCCGACCGCGCGCTCGAGGCTGGGACCGAAGGTACCGCTGGTCACGAAGCCCACGTCCTCGCCGTCACTGAGCACCACCGCGCCGTGACGCGGGATCGCCCGCGCGTCGCCGGCAAGAAAGCCCACCAGCTTGCGCGCCGGTCCGGCTTCCTTCTCGGCGACCAGCACCTCGCGGGAGATGAACGCAGGCTTGTCCCACTTGACCGTCCACCCCAGTCCCGCCTGCACCGGCGTCGTGGTCTCGTCGATATCGTTGCCGTAGAGGCAGTACCCCATCTCCAGGCGCAGCGTGTCACGCGCGCCCAGTCCCGCCGGCCCGACGCCGAGATCGGCGCCCTGCGTTTCGAGCCGCTCCCAGAATTCCACCGCGCGCTCCGCCGGCACCACGAGTTCGTAGCCGTCCTCGCCGGTGTAGCCGGTGCGGCCCACGAGCAGCGCCGCGCCGTCGACGGTCACCGGCATGCACGCGTAGTAGGCGAGCGACCGCGTCGCCACGCCCGCCACGCGCGCCACCAGTTCCTCCGCCTGCGGGCCCTGCACGGCGATCAGCGCGGTCTCGGCGGTGCGATCGGTCAGGGTGACGCCCGCGGGCAGGTGCTCCTCCATCCACGCGCGATCTTTCGCGGCGTTTGAGGCGTTGACGATGACGAGGTAGTGGCCGGGAAAGTGGTAGATCAGCAGGTCGTCGATGATGCCGCCATCCGGCTTGCAGAGCGGCGAGTACAGCGCCTTGCCCTCGGCCAATCCCCCCACGCCATTGGTGACCAGGTGGTCGAGCGCCTCGCACGCGCGCGGCCCCTCGATGACGAAGCGGCCCATGTGCGAAACGTCGAAGAGGCCCACGGCGCTGCGCACGCGCCGGTGCTCCTCCACGATGCCGGTGTACTGCATCGGCATTTCCCAGCCGGCGAAATCGACGAGGCGGGCGCCCCGATCGCGATGAAGCGCATTGAGCGGCGTAGTCTGCGGCACGGATCGGTCCTCGGATGGGCGCGCGATGGCAAGAGGCAGGCAGACTAGACAGCCCCCGGATGCGTGTCAAGGCATGCCGGGACAAGCAGATGCCCGGGTGGCGTCAATCCCACCCGGGCATCGCGCTGACGGCGCCAAGGCGATGCCTAGTGGTACAGCGCCTTGATCTTCGCCCACGCCGTGGGCTTGACCGCGGTCGTTGCCACGCGAACCATGCCGGTCATGCCCAACGAATAATGTGGTGAGCAGAAGTAGGGGAACTCGCCCGCCGAGGTGAAGGTGAAGTCGAACGTGGCGCCCGGACTGCTGAGCGTGTGGCCGAACAGCGTTCCGGCGTTCGGGTCGCCGGGGTCCGAGCCATTGGTGACCGTGTGGAAACCGCTCGACGGCATCACCCAGTGCACGACATCACCCAGCCCGATGGTGACGTCGTTGGGCGAGAAAGTGAAGTTGGACACCGTGACCGTGACGGTCGCCGCCACCGCGCCCAAGGGCATCAGCGCGACGAGCGCGAGGCCCATCAGATATCGACGAATCATGAAAGCATCCTCCCCGAGCCCGGCGATGAACACGGGCGTGAGCCATGGTGGCCGCGTCCCTGGTACCCTAGCGCAAGATGCTAGGAAGTGCAACAACCCACGAGCGACCGCGACACCCGATGTGGCCGTCGGTGAGAGTCAGCGGATGAGCGTCAGGTGCCCGGTCGAGACGCCGCGCACGCTCGTGATCCGGAAGTAGTAATGGCCCGACTGGACCCGTTGCCCATTGCTGCGCCGCCCCGACCACATCAGCCGTTGCCCGCCGGCCTCGGCCACGCCCCGGAACAGCTCGCTGACCACGCGGCCCGCCGCGTCGAGCACCTCGACCGTGATGGGCCCGCTCCCCGGCAGACTGAATCCCAGCGCGACGGCGCCGCGCGAGGGATTCGGGAATGCCTGTGGCTCGATCACGACCGGACCGACGGGATCGCCGATCGCGGTCGCCTTCAAGGTGATGCTCCCGACCATGCCGAGGTCCGCGTGTGGGACGCAGTGATAGGCCAGCGTCCCGGCGGTGTCCGCGACGACCCACCGGAACACCTGGCCGATGTTCATGGCGCCGGAGTCGAACAGCACGCCCTCATCGCTGCCGCCGTAGGTGCCGCTGGTCACCGTGTGGACGGTGTGACCGACATTGGTCCACTTGATCGTGTCGCCCGGCGCCACGGTCACTGCCGCGGGCGAAAAGAAGAATGCCTGCGTGTTCAGGTTGTCATTGACTTGCACGTCGACGCGCTTCGGGGCGGGATTCACCACGCTCACCGCACCCTTCATCCCGAAGAATTCATGCGGCAGGCAGAAGTACGGGATCTTGCCGGCGGCGGTGAAGACATGGCGGTACGAGGCGCCGGCGGACATCACGCCCGAGTCGAAAAGGGTGCCCGCCGTGGGATCGTTCGACCCGTACCCGCTGGTCGCGGTGTGGATGGTGGCGCCGGCGTTCTTCCACTCGACGGTGTCGCCCACGCTCACCACGATGTTCTGCGGCGTGAACGCGTACTCGGTGGCGGTGACCACTACCCTCTTCGGCTTGGCGTGCGCGGGGGGGGCGGTGAGCAGCATGGCGGCGGTCGCCAGCGCAACGGCGGCCACGGAAAATGTCCGGTACATGGGGGTACTCCTTTTCGCAGGGAACAAGCGGGAGGTGGGCGGCCGGCGGGACGCGGGTGGCCCACGCGAAATCTGCGAGAGGAGTGCAAGAGGCGGTGCGACACCTGGCGCGCATCGCGGCACGGGAGCGGTCCGACGGAAGGGAGTCCCTCCAGCGGCCTGCCGCGAGACCGCCACCGTAGCAAACCCTCGCCCGTCCCGTCAATCGCGCGCCGACGACGGCGTGAGAACCACCTTGCCGGCCTTTCCCTCCGCCATGAGCGACATCGCGCGGTCGATGTCGCGCATCGGTATCCGATGAGTGATGACCGCACGCAGGTCGAGACGGCCCGAAAGCAGCAGGCCCTCCATCGTGTACCACGTGCTGAACAGCCGCCGTCCGTTGATGCCGTGCACGCGCGCCGAGCGGAAGATGATCCCGTTCGCGAGATCGATGGGCACCGGCGCAGCGGGCAGGCCGAAGAGCACGAGGTCGCCGCCGCGGCGCAGCATGCTGAACGCCTGCGCGATCGCGCCGGGATGTCCCGACATTTCCCACACCACATCGGCGCCGTGGCCGCGGGTTTCCGCGAACACCGCCTCGACCGGGTCTTCCGGGCCGCTCTCCACCGCCCGCGTTGCGCCGAGCGTCGAGGCCAGCTCGAGGCGATAGCTGTTGGTGTCGATGCCGATCACCGCGCGGGCTCCCATCGCACGGGCCAGCGCCGCGCCAATGCACCCGATCGGTCCGCACCCGACAATCGCCACGCTGGCGCCGGCCAACGGCGCCGACTGCGCGACGTGCACCGCATTGCCGATGGGATCGAGAATCGCCGCGATCTCGGTGGAGATGCCATCGGGAATCGGCCACGCGTTCTGCTCGGGCACCACGGCATACTCCGCGTGTCCCCCATTCACGTCCACGCCGAGGATGCTGCCGCGTTCGCAGATGTGCGCCAGGCCGGTGCGGCAGGTGTAGCAGAGCCCGCAGTAGAGATGGCCTTCGGCGGTGATGCGCTGTCCCACCTGCACGGTGTGCACATCGGCGCCGATCTCGACGACCCGGCCGGTGAACTCGTGGCCGACGATGACCGGCGTCTTCACCCGCGAGGCCGCCCAGGCGTCCCACTGGTAGATGTGCAGGTCGGTGCCGCACACGCCCATCGCCTCGACGCGCAGCAGCAGCTCGCGCGGCCCGACGCGCGGGCGCGGGACCTCGGTGTACTGCAGGCCGGGCCCCGGCGCTGCCTTCACCAGCGCGTGCATCGTTTCGCCCTCCGCCGTCCCGCTGCCCATCCGCGTGCTCTCCCCTAGCGTCCTGGCGCGCTGCCGCGCCGCGTGCGCGCCGGCGGCGTCGCCGCCGACAACTCGTCCCGCAAAGCCTGGCCGGTATAGGACGCGGCCACCTGTGCGATCTCCTCCGGCGTTCCCTCGGCGACGATCTGTCCGCCTTCCTCGCCTCCCTCGGGCCCGAGGTCGAGGATGTAATCGGCCGACTTGATGACGTCGACATTGTGCTCGATCACCAACACACTGTTGCCGACCTCCACGAGGCGCGCCAACACCTGCAGGAGCACGCGCACGTCCTCGAAGTGCAGCCCGGTCGTCGGTTCGTCGAGGATGTACAGCGTGCGCCCGGTGGCCACGCGCGACAGTTCGGTCGCCAGCTTCACGCGTTGCGCCTCGCCGCCCGAGAGCGTGGTGGCCGCCTGCCCGAGGTGCAGGTACCCGAGCCCGACATCGCGCAGCGTGGCGAGCTTGCGCTTGAGCGACGGGATGCTGGCGAAGAACGTGCAAGCGTCGTCCACCGTCATCTCCAGCACGTCCGCGATCGACTGGCCGCGATACAGCACCTCCAGCGTCTCGCGATTGTAGCGCCGCCCGCGGCAGACCTCGCAGTGCACGTAGACATCGGGCAGGAAGTGCATCTCGATCTTCACCGTGCCGTCGCCCTGGCAGGCCTCGCACCGCCCGCCCTTGACATTGAACGAGAAGCGCCCCGGCCCGTAGCCGCGCACCCGCGACTCCTGCGTCTGCGCGAACATGTCGCGGATGAACGTGAACAATCCGGTATAGGTCGCGGCGTTCGAGCGCGGCGTGCGGCCGATCGGTGACTGGTCGATCGCGACGACCTTGTCGATTGCCTCCAGCCCGCGGATCCCGGCATGCGCCCCCGGCGTCTCCTGGGCGCCGTGCAGGTGCTGGGCGAGCGCGCGATAGAGGATGTCGTTCACCAGCGTGCTCTTGCCCGACCCCGAGACGCCGGTCACCACCACGAAGCGCCCGAGCGGGATGCGCGCGGTCACATCCCGCAGGTTGTGCTCGCGGGCGCCGCGCAACTCGATCCACTTCCCGTTGCCCGGCCGCCGCTCCGCCGGGACAGCCACCTGCGCGGCGCCGGAGAGATAGCGCCCGGTGAGCGACGCCGCGGTCGCCTGCACGTGCGCCGGCGTCCCGGCGGCGACGACATGCCCGCCGTGCCGCCCGGCGCCCGGCCCGAGGTCCACGAGGTAGTCGGCGGCCATCATGGTGTCGCGGTCGTGCTCGACGACGATGACGGTGTTGCCGAGGTCGCGCAGCGTCAGCAGCGTCTGCAGCAGCCGCAGGTTGTCGCGGTGATGCAAGCCGATGCTCGGCTCATCGAGGATGTAGAGCACGCCGGTGAGCCCCGAGCCGATCTGCGTGGCCAGCCGGATGCGCTGCGCCTCACCGCCGGCCAGCGTCGCCGCCGAGCGATCGAGCGTCAGGTACCCGAGGCCGACGTCGGCGAGGAACGTGAGCCGGGTGCGGATCTCCTTGACGATCTGCGTGGCGATGCTGCTCTCGCGCGCGGTGAGCGTGAGGCCGGAGACGTGCGCGAGCGCGGCACGCACCGACAGCGCGGTCAGGTCGGCAATCGACTGTCCGCCCACCTTC
>JBKJUD010000043.1:0-7445 GCA_046590735.1 Candidatus Eiseniibacteriota bacterium
CCGCCGAGCGCGCGCTCGGCCTCGTCGCCTCGCGCAGCGGTCAGTGGGGCGGCGCCTTCGCCCACTTCGAGGCGGCGTTGGCGATCTTCGAGACCATCGGCGAACGCTGGGAACTCGCCCAAAGCTATGTGGCCTTCGCGCAGGAGGCGCTCGCGGGGTCGCCGGAAAGCGGGCGCGTGGAACTGGCGCGCGGGTGGCTGCGTCGCGCCGAGGCGCTCGCCGCCGAGATCGAGGACCCCACGCTGAGCACTCTCGCGGGGCTGGGCCTCGCGCAGGTCGAGTTGCACCGTTCGCGCCTCGACGCCGCGTTCCACCACCTCGACTCGCTGGCGCCCTTGCTGGTGGCCGTGCCCGACGACATGCGTGAGGTGCTGACCCAGCGCGCCGCCGACGTGCGCGCGATCGCGGAAGCCCGCGCCGAAGGCGCCTCCAGCGCTCTGCCCGCGTCCGGCCGGTTGATCGAGCATGTGCACGCCCTCATGCGCGGCGCCGGCAACCCCGCCGAGGCGCTCAGCCAGGTCCTGCACTTGCTCGCCGAGACCATCGGCGCCGATCGCGTCTTCGTCGCCCGCCGCGCCGAGGGCCAGGCCCGCGTGCTCGCGCACATCGGCCTGCGCCGCGAGGAAGCCGAGCACACCTATCACGTGCTCGAAAGCGCCGGCCTGCTCGAGGGTGACCGCACAGTGGTGAGCACCAGCGTCGCGGCCGATCCCCGACTTGCCGACAAGGGCACCGCCTTCCGCGGCGTCCGCTCGTTCATCCAGTCGCCGCTCGGCCTGTCGGAGCCGGCCGCCGGCTGGCTCTACGTCGATCGTCTCGAAACCGGCGGACAGGGACCGTTCCTGCAGGGCGATGTCACCGCCACCAGCGTGCTGGCGAGCCTCGCCACCGTCGCGGTCCTCGAATCCGAGCGCGCCTCGCTCGAGCGCGACTACGCGCACCTGCGCGCCAAGCTGAATCAAACCTCCACGTTCGAAGCCGTGGTCACCCAGAACGCGAAGATGCTCGAAGTCCTGCGCCAAGTGGAGAAGGTCGGCGCGAGCCCCGAACGCGTCCTGATCCAGGGCGAGACCGGGTCGGGCAAAGGCCTCATCGCCCGGTGCATCCACGAGAGCAGCCGCCGCAGTCACCGCGACTTCATTCAGCTCAATTGCGCGGCGCTGACCGAGACGCTGTTGGAGTCCGAACTCTTCGGTCACGAACGCGGCTCGTTCACCGGCGCGATTCGCGACAAGAAGGGCCTGTTCGAGGAAGCGTCCGACGGCACGCTCTTCCTCGACGAGATCGACAAGACCAGCCTCGGCACGCAGGGCAAGCTCTTGCACGTCCTCGAGATGGCGCAGGTTCGCCCGGTCGGGTCGAACCACTGGCGCCCGATCGACACGCGCGTGATCACCGCCACCAACGCGCAGCTGGCAACCTCGATCCGGGAGCGCCGGTTCCTCGAGGACCTCTACTACCGGCTCAACGACATCGTGATCGCCCTTCCCTCGTTGCGCGAGCGCCGCGACGACGTGCCGCTTCTGGCGCACCACTTCCTCGACCGCTTCCGCGTCTCGATCGAGAAGGACGTGCGGGGCTTCAGCGACGCGGTCCTCTCGCGGCTGACGTCCTACGACTGGCCCGGCAACGTCCGCGAACTCGAGAAGGCCGTGCGCCGCATGATCGTCCTTGCCGAGCCGGGCGCGGTGATCGATCTCGACCTGCTGCCGCCCGCCATCCTCGGCGATGCGGTGGGCGAGATGACGTCGGGCCGCACGCTGCGCGACCAGGTGGCCCGCGTCGAGCGTCGCGCCATCGCCGAGACCCTTCGTGCCTGCGGCTGGAATCGCTCCGAGGCCGCGCGGCAGCTGAAGATCAGCTATCCCTGCCTGCTCACCAAGATCCGCACGTTCGGCCTGAGCCCGCAGGACTGTTAACTTCCTTTCGCTTCGCTGGTAATTCTTTTAATAGACATAACTCGCGTATTTGCAATGTCTTGGAAGCTTGCTGCCGAGAGCTGAAAAAAGTTCTTACAGAATCCGCCCGACAATCCGTCCGCCCCGCCGGCCCCCGTCTCGCAAGCTGCCACATATCGCATTGTGCGATAACGCCTTACATCATCCCGTCGAGCAGGCAGTGCATTTGGCACGCCCATTGCGTCACCTACCTGTCCGGAGAGGGGGATCTCCACAACCCGTCCGACTGGGTCGGTTGTGCGGGACAGATCGCTCGAAGCGTCCGGCCAAAAAGCGCTTCGATCCTGGTCTCGACCGTACGACCGGCCCGGACGGCGGGTAATTCGAAGATCCACGCCTCACAGGATAAGGGTGTCAGGAAGTGTGTTGGCAACTTCAGCCTCCTGACCATAGCGGGCACCGGGTGGCGCCGCCGTCTACGGCAGGGATCGCGACGCCCCGAGGAGACACCGGTGCCCGCTCCTTTTTTGCCCCGGCGCATTTTCGCGCCGCCGCGGCCGCGAACGTGAGCGCGGCCGCCCTCGCGCACGCGATCCGCGATCAGTCGCCCAGCTGCGACACACCCGTGACACACGCAGGACTTCCGCACCGCGACAACCCCGGCCTCGATTTCACGCAAATTTATTAACGTATTTGCTAGAATACACTTACGAGGCGATGCGCGTCGGCGTGTCGCGACCCTTCCGATGGCACGCGCACTGCTCTGTTACCCCCTGCGCCTCCCGCGGGGAGGTATCAGCTCGGCCGGGCAACGGGGGAACGACAGCATGTGGCGACTGAGAGCGGCAGGGATTGGGGCAGTGGCAGTATTCGGGTTGGCGGTCGCGGGGTGCGAATCGACGACGAGCCCGCGGGATGAGATCCCCCCCAGCGTGCCGGACGGGGTGTATACGGTGACCGGCGACGAGCAGGTCGATGTTCACTGGAGTCCCAATGACGAGTCGGATGTCGCCGGGTATCGCGTCTACCGCTCCCCAAGTGCGGACGGCTCCTACGCCCGGGTGGCGAGCCTGACGGTGAACACCTTCACGGACCGAGCCGTCACCAACGGCGTCAAGTACTACTACGCTGTGACCTCTTACGATTTCACCGGCAACGAGAGCAACCTGTCGAGCGCGGTCCGTGACACCCCGCGGCCGGCGGGCAGCGTGTCGCTCTCCGCCGCCAGCGGCTCCGATCCGGCCCGCAGCGGATTCGACTCCCTCCACGCCACGCGCGCCTCGTGGGACTGCTCCTGCACCGACGTCTATCTGGATGCCGCCGGCGGCTCCCTGGCCCTGATCATTCCCGGTGGCGTGAACGCGCAGATCCAGGACGCCGGGTACTCCACCAGCCAGCCGGGCATCTCGAAGGCCGACTGGGCGCCCGACGGTGGCTGGTCGCCGACCGGCGCCGTCGAAGTCATCCCCGGCCACGTCTACATCATCTGGACCGTCGACAACCATTTCGCCGCCCTCTACGCCGTCTCGAGCAATGCGAGCGCGGGGCAGGCGACATTTGACTGGGCCTACCAGCTCGACCTCGACAACCCTGAATTGATCGCCCGGTTCGGCTCGAAGCCGGCAGCGATCGGGAGGATCGCGCAATGAGATACGACTTGGGACTGTGCACGGTAGCCGCAGCCCTCCTGCTCGCACCGGCCCTCGCGCATGCGGTCCGCGAGCGCGGGGACGAGCGCTACGACACGCAGGTTCGCACCACCCGCTCGATCGGTGTGGAGGTGTGGACCGACCGCGGCAACGACGCGCTCTACGCGCCCGGTGACAACATCCAGCTCTACGTCCGCACCACTCAGACGAGTTACGTCGCCATCTACGACATCGATACCCGCGGACGCACCCACCTGCTGTACCCGACCGACCCGCTCGACGAGCGGCCGCTGCGCGCGGGGAAGACCTACCGATTCCCGCGCGGCCGCGCCGACCAGTACACGATCGATGGACCAAGCGGCATCGAATACATCCAGGTGGTCGCCAGCCAGCAACCACTGAGCGTGCGCCTGCCGTGGGACAACCGGCTGCTGCGCCGCTCAGGCGACTGGTGGGACGATGCCGAGGACGACGACGCCTGGATCTACCACGTCAACGGTGATCCCTTCGTCTGGTGCGACCGGCTCAATCGCGTGATCCTCGACAACGATCCATATTGCGGTAGCGGCTACGTCAGCTTCCAGGTGGAGCGGCGTGTCGCGTACCCGCGCTACCTGTGCAACGAGTGTCACGCGCGCCCGGGCTTCGGATTCGACCCCTACGGCGCGTCGTGCTCGACGTTCGACGTGCGACTCAGCGCCGGCTGGGTGTACCGCCCGTGGGGCTACCGCGCCCGTTCCTGCGACCCGTACTTCGTGTACTACCGCCGGGACAACTGTCCGCCGACGTACCGCGGGCTGCCGCGTTACTGGTCGTCGCAGGACCGCTACCGCATCCGCGAATACTTCCGTCCCGACCGCGTGCAGGGCCCCAACGCGCGACCCGGTGGCGCCGGTGGCACCGCGGTCGAGAAGGATCGCGACACCCGGCGCAAGCCGGCCGATACCTGGAACACGCCACGCACCGGACGCGACCAGACACCGCGCACCGGTGGCGGCGCGACCTGGAAGGACAACGGACAGCGGGACCGCGGCGCCCCCGAGCCGCGACGCCGGCCCGACCAGAGCCGCGACGCCGATGTGCGGCCCCCGACGCCCACGCGCCAGCCGGTACCGGAGAAGCGCTCGTGGATCAACAACCTGATTCGCGGGAATTCCGGCCAGGGCTGGGGCAACGGCGATCGTCAGTCGCCTCCGCCAGCCGCGCCCGCGCCCGACCGTGCTCCGCCGCCGGCCCCGCAGAAATCGGAGCCGCCGCGAAACAAGGATCAGGACCGGCGTTCGAAGTAGTCCGCCGGCGTGCGCTGCACGAGCGCGACGGGACACCCGCGAGTCACGCGGCTGGCCCGTCGCGCGCTCGCCAGCGCCGGGACGGGGAATGCGATTGACCCCTGTTTCACCGCCCCCCTATTCTACGATGTCGCGCCGTCCACACGGAGGCGCACGGTGTCAGCGAGGAGGGCGTCTCATGCCACGGATGTGGCGGCTGTCTCTGGCGGTAGTGTTGGTGGCAAGCGGGCTGGGCAGTGGGAGGGCGGGCGCCACACCGCCGGGATTCGTCTTCCTCCAGGTCGATCCGAACGCGCGCGCTGCCGCGATGGGTGATGTGCAGTCGGTGCTCGGTGGCGATGCCGCCAGCCTGCACGGCAACCCGGCGACCTTGACACAACTCACCGGCCGCTCGCTGTCGCTCAATCACGTCGAGTGGTTCCAGGACTTCCGCGTCGAATCCGCGGCGCTGGCCGCGCACACCCGCTTCGCCACCATCGGCGCGATGATCACCGGCATGTATGCCGGCAGCGAGGACTTCGTGCTGCGCGATGACACCGGCGCCGAGGGCGGCCACTTCGGCTACTACGACCTCGCCGCGCAGGTCGCGCTGGCGCGGCCCGTAGGCCGCGGGGTGTCGGCCGGCGTGTCCGGCAAACTGATTCTCGAGAACATCGACGATGTCCGCTATGGGAGCGTGGCGGCGGATCTCGGCCTCACGTGGGCCACCCCGGTCACCGGCCTGACGCTCGGCGGAGTGGTCGCCAACCTGGGCCCGGCAAGCACCAACTCCGGCACCACCGTCGACCTCCCGCGGACGGGGCGCATCGGCGCCAGCTTCCAGCATCCGGTACGCGCGCTCGACGGCAGCCTGCTGCTGGCGACCGAACTGGAGTCGCGCCGGGGCGGCGATTCGCACCTGCACGTCGGCGCCGAGGCCCGCGTGCACCGCAACCTGGTGCTGGCCGCCGGCTGGAAGAGTGGCTTCGACTCGCAGGGCGTCTCGATGGGGGGCGGCATCGTGACCGGCCGCACGGCGGTGCACTACGCGTTCCTGCCCACCTCGACGGACCTCGGGAGTACGCACCGCGTCAGCGTGAACCTGGGCCTCTAGCCGGGCCCGGACGACGCCTGGCCGGTCCAGCGGCACAGCGAGAACGCGCCCGCGTCGAGCCGCCCGTAGGCGCGGCGGGTGTGGAAATCGGCGATGATCGCGAAGTCCTTGCCCGCGTGACGTATATGGGTCGGCTGATGGTAGTGTCCGACGACGGACACATCGACGTGGTCCAGACCGAGCGCCCGCGTGAGATCGCGCTGGAGCGCCGCCGCATCCACCCGCCGGGAACCGCTGAAGTGTCGCGAGACGCGCGAGATGCCCACCGCCAGCGGCACCCCGATGTCCGGGGACAGCAGGCGGAAGGCGGCGATGGCGGCGCGGCTGTGGACGACCGTGCGAAAGGCGTGCGTCCAGGGCTCGCGGACCGCGATCCCGTCACCGTGCGCCAACAGGACGCTGCGGCCGTGCAGCGACAGGCGGTGCGGGCCACGCGCGATACGGACGCCGAACGACTCCAGCGCCTCGCCCGCCCAGTAGTCGTGGTTGCCGGGGACGAAGGTGACCGGGACGCCGGCCGCCGCGAGCTGCTGCAGGGCGCGCAACGTCGGCAGGTACGGCCGCAGCACCGCGTGGCGATACTCGAACCAGAAGTCGAACAGGTCCCCGAGGATGAACAGCGCCTCGCCCTCGACTTGGACATGGGCGAAAAACGCGTGCAGGTCCCGCACGAGCGCACTCGTCGGTGCATCGCGGGGCTGCAGGTGGACGTCCGAGATGAAGAAGATGGGGCGCATCAGGGGCGGAGGACCGGGACGCGGGAGACAAGGCGCAGCATGGGGAGACTCTAGCAAGCGCGTCCCCGCCCGCGCAACCGCCGAGCCCGTCCGCCGCGACCGCGGCAGACCAACCGCGGAGCCGAGCTCTCCCGTGCACAACGCGGCATGCGCTTCCCGCATCCAAGCATTCGTCACCGCCGCGTCCATCGCGGTGGACAGGAACTGTCGTCGCGTGGCGGAGATCCGCCGTCGAGGAGGAACACCCGATATGAATCACAAGACGCACGGCCGGCGCTGGCCCATCGTGATGGCGTCGGTCCTGCTTGTGGGGATGGGGTTGGCCTGCGGGCTTGTGCTGAGCTCGAGCCTGAACCTGCAGAACCCGATCCACGCCGCCCAGCAAGTCTCCGATTCCGCCACACTCTTCCCGCAGAGCCCGTTTGTCAGCGTCGCGGAAAAGGTCGTCCCGGCCGTCGTGTTCATCGACGTGAAGAAGAAGGCCACCGCGGTCAGCCGGGGCGGCTCGCCGTTCGAGGGCTCGCCCTTCGGCGACTTCTTCCGCCAGTTCGGCGGCCCGCAAACTGACCCGCGCCGGGGGTCGCTGACGGTGCCCTCCTCCGGCTCCGGTTTCATCATCAGCAAGGACGGCTACATCCTCACCAACAACCACGTCATCGCCGACGCCAGCGACATCAAGGTCCGCCTGCACGACGGCCGCGAATACAAGGCGAAGGTGGTCGGGACCGACCCCACCGCGGACATCGGCGTGCTGAAGATCGAGGCGAAGAACCTGCCGG
>JBKJUD010000064.1:0-4311 GCA_046590735.1 Candidatus Eiseniibacteriota bacterium
CTCCGGCTCGCTCGAGAGGAGGAGCCGGTAGATCCCCTCGACGAGGTCGTCGACGAACGTGAACGAGCGCGTCTGCGAGCCGTCGCCGTAGACGGTGATCGGCTCGCCGCGCAGCGCCTGCCCCATGAACTCCGGCAGCGCGCGCCCGTCGCGGAGCCGCATGCGCGGGCCGTACGTGTTGAAGATCCGCACGATCCGCGTCTCGACGCCGTGCGAGCGGTGGTAGGCCATGGTCATGGCCTCCGCGAAGCGCTTCGCCTCGTCGTACACGCCGCGGATGCCGATCGGGTTGACGTTGCCCCAGTAGGTCTCCGGCTGCGGGTGGACCAGCGGGTCGCCGTAGCATTCAGACGTCGAGGCGATCAGGAACCGTGCGCCCTTGGCCTTGGCCAGGCCGAGCGCCTTGTGCGTGCCCAGCGCGCCCACCTTCAGCGTCTGGATCGGCCACTTCAGGTAGTCCACCGGCGAGGCCGGCGAGGCGAAGTGCATCACCGCGTCCAGCGCGCCCTCGACGTATATGTAGTTGGTGACGTCGTACTGGACGAAAGAGAACCGCGGGCTGCGGATGTGCGCGATGTTGTCGGTGGTCCCGGTGATCAGGTTGTCCATGCAGATCACTTCGTGTCCCTGGGCGAGCAGATGATCGCAGAGGTGGGACCCGAGGAACCCGGCGCCGCCGGTCAACAGCACTCGCATTGTGGCATCTCCTGTCAGGCGAATTCGAGGAATCGAGCGTCGGCTCAGCCGGCGCGACGGGCCCGGCCCGTCAGCGCGTCGGCGCCGCCTCGCAGCATGGCGCGCAGCGCCGCCGTGTTGCCGGTGAGCAGCGCGCGCAGTCCGTACGCCATCGCGCCCGCGAGCACCGCGAACGGGATCGTCACCCAGTGATACGGGCGCGCGTACCGGCCGAACAGCCGGAAGTTGCTGCGGACCTTGTGATAGACCTTGAATGGACTCTGCGCGCCGCCGGACGAGCGTGACACCTCGTGCCACATCCGCGCCTCGGGCACGTAGAGCAGGTCCCAGCCCGCGCGATGGGCGCGCACGCACCAGTCGGCGTCCTCCGCGTACAGGACGTAATCGGGATCGAGCAGGCCGATCTCGTCCAACACGCGGCGGCGGGCCATGATAGCACAGCCGGTGAGGTACCCGACAGATCGCCGACGGCTCCACGCGGGTCCGTCCTTCTTCCGTAATCCGTAGTGCCACGTCAGACCCATCCACCAGTTGATCCCCCCTCCCGCCGACCACAGCATGTCGGGGTAATCGAGATAGAAGATCTTGGGACCGACGAAGCCGGCGCGCGGCGTCCGCTCGAGGGCGTCCTGCAGGATCGTCACCATGTCGGGCGCGACCACGGTGTCGTTGTTGCAGACCAGGATGTAGTCGGCACCGTCCGCCAGCGCTTGCGCCATGCCCGCGTTGTTGCCGCCGGCGTAATAGAGGTTGGCGCCGGTGGCCACGAAGGTCACCGCGGGGAAGTGCGGCGGCAGTTCCTCGAGCGAACCGTCCTCGGATCCATTGTCGACGCAGTAGATGCGCAACGCGGGGTAGTCGGACTGCAGCAGGCTCTCGAGGCAGCGAGCGGTCGGCTCCTTGCCGTTCCAGTTGAGCACGATTGCCGCGACGACCGGTTTCCCGCTCACGCCGGCCTCACGTGCACGGCGCGCCACGCGGCCACCGCCGCCAGCAAGGCGACCACCGCGAGCGCGCCCGCGCCGGCCAGCGCGAGCGCCAGCGGCGCCCCGGCGTACCACAGGTAGCACCACCACAGGTCGAAGCCGCCGAGCAGTTGCTCGGCCTGCTGCGCGTCCACCGGCAGCCGCGACTGCGGATCGTACGCCGCCGGGGTCACCCGCGGATGGCGCCCGTCGACGTGCTCCTCGAGGTTGTGCCACGCCATCGTCCAGTGCCCGGTGACCGGCGAGAAGGCGGGGTTGAAGTGCGTGTCGGCCATGAAGCGCGGATCGCCGAACTCGCGCGTGTACGGATACTCTCCCGCCACGCGCAGGTACGACCCGAAGTAGATGGCCACGCCGCCGAGCGTCACGCACAGCCCGGCGACCGTGAGCCAGCGCGCCACCGCATGCCGCGCACCGCGTCCGCCCCCGGCGCCCGCGCCGAGGTATGTCGCGACCGGCAACAGGCCCAGCGGGAGCAGCGGCACCAGGTAGCGCGGTCCCCAGCTCCCGTCGCCCGCCCACGCCATGAAGCGCGCGTACACCAGCAGGTTCAGCGCCCACACCACCAGCAGCGTCGCCGCCAGCGCGCGTTCGGGCGCATGGCGGCGCAGCATCAGCGCGAAACCCGCCGGCGCCAGCACCAGCAGCGGCGCGTACACGAAGAGGCTCTTGCCCGATGAGAACAGCAGCCCGTACAGCCCGACGTGCCACGGCGTGGAGAACGACGCGACCGAGACCTCGGCGCCGTACCCGCTGGCCCACGGCGAGCCGAAGCGCGCCGCGTTGTACCACAGCACCAGCGCGGCGCACGCCAACAGCGGCGCGACGCCCGCCAGCAGCAGCCGCACGCGTTCGCCGCGAGCGGCCTGCCCCACCGGCCCGCCCCCCGGGCCCACGGCGCGGCGATGCCAGATGTCCCACGCCGCCCACACCGCCAGCGGCCCGACCGCGGTCGCCATCGCCGACTTGGTCACCAGCGCCCATCCCCAGGCCAGCCCGGCGCCGGCCAGCCATACGGCCGCCGCACGCGGCGGTCGCCCGCGCGCCGTCGCCACGCAGCCCACGCCAACGATGCAGCAGAAGGCGGTCAGCGGCTCGGTGAGAAATGTCTTCGCGTAGACCCAGTGCGGCGTCGCCACCGCGAGCGCGGTGGCCACCAGCAGCGCGCGCGTGGCACCCGCCCCCAGCGCAATCGCCGTCAGGAAGAACGCCACCACCCCCAGCGAGCCCACCACGAGATTGAGCGACGAAGTCACCGCGCGCACCACGAACTCCTGCTTGCCGCGCAGGAACCCGGCGCCACGTGCCGCGGTCGCCGCCAGCGCGTCGCCGGCGAGCAGGAAAGGGGCTGCCACTATCGCCTGGCCCAGTCCGGCCTTCGCGTACAGCCGCCCGTCGCGCCCCGGATACCCGTTGCCGGTGGGGATCGCGATGGTGTGCCCGTGCACCAGGGAGCGCGTGAGCAGGAACATGGTGGTCCCATCGCTGGACGCGATGGTGCCCGAGGCGGTGAGCGCGTAGAGGGCCAGGGTGGCGAGGAACAGCCAGCCGGCCGCGGCCGCGTGACGCCGGGGGTGACGCGGCCCCACCCGCGACGTGGGATGCACGCGGGCCGACACGGGAGTGGGATCGTCTGTGGGATGCGAGGTCACAGCCGGCGACTGTAGCCGCCGGCCGGTCTCGGCGAAAGACGGGAGTTCGGCGCAACCCGGGGTGCGGGCCCCACGTCTACTCCCCCGGTGCCCAGGTTGGCGCCGCCTGTTTTCCCGCCTCCCACGCTCGACGGGCCGGGAAAGCCGCGGCCGCACATGGCGGATCTCCCGTCGCGGACGGGCATCCGGCGCACCCTCCATCGTCGGACCAGCGCCCGGGTCCCCGCAGCGGCCCCGCGCGTCGTGGCGCTCCCCGGAGGTAGGACATGCAGACTCGACGCCGTCGCGTGCGCGACGCGCTCTTCGCAACCATCGCGATCCTGATGGTCATCGGAGCCGGCAGTACCCTCTTTTTCGTCCCCCGTCTCGTCGAGGCGCGATGGGGCGATCGTGCAGACTCGCATGCGCCGTCCTCGGCGCTCACCTTCGACTGGACCGGCACGGTGGCCGCGGGCCGTGCGGTCATCCTCCACGGCGTCAACGGCGGCGTGGTCGCCGACGGCGCCCCAGGGTCGAACGTGGTGGTGCACGCGGTGAAGTCCGCACGGCGCCACGATCCGTCGGAGGTCCAGATCAAGTCCGGGCGGCGGCCCAACGGCGACATGGTGTTCTACGCGCTGTATCCCGGCGGTGGCAACAGCTACGCCGACGGCGTCTACCACGCCCGGACACGCGACAACGACGTGAAGGTCGAGTGGGAAGTGCACGTGCCGCGCGAAGTGGCGTTCGAGGCGCACGTCCTCAACGGCAACGTGCGCGCCCAGGGCATCCGCGGGAACGTGGTGGTGGAAACCGTCAACGGCGGCATCAGCGTCGAGACCACCGGCACCACCGAGGCCACGACGGTCAACGGCTCCATCGACGCCGCGGTCGGTTCAACGGCCTGGGGCGGCACGCTCGCGTTCACCACGGTCAACGGCTCGATCGACGTGACGCTGCCGCGCGGGCTCGGCGCGCAGCTGGAGGCCGAAACAGTG
>JBKJUD010000109.1:0-4988 GCA_046590735.1 Candidatus Eiseniibacteriota bacterium
CTCCGCGAGATCCGCGGCGGTCAGGCCGCCGGCGAAGGCGTCCCGCACTGCCTGCTCCCGCCACCCGATCGCGCGCCGCGGGTATCCCCATTGTTCGGCGTACGCGGGCCCACCCCACAGGAGATCTCGTCGCGCGGCGGCAAGAATGTCGACTCGTCCCCCACCATCCAGCACGACGGCTTCGCGTGCGGTCGAGGTGCGCAGCCACTCCAGGCAGCGGATTTCGTCGGCCGTCGGGTCGAGGCGCCCCGGCGCGAAGGCCCCGGCATCGAGGAACTGGGCGGCCAGCCCGATCGCCGGCGTCGGCGCCAGCACCACCACCGCCAGGGCCACCGTGGCCCACCTCCCCGTGCGCGCGTCCATCCACTGGAGGATGCGCACGGCACCCGGGGCGGCCAGCACGGTTGCGACCGCGAAGGCCGGATAAAGGAACTTGTTCTCGTTCGGACCCGGCAGCGGCATCGCGGCCGCCAGCGCCATCGTGCCTATCGGCCACGCGACCGCGGCGAGCCACTGCGGCTCGCGGCGGCGCACGTGGCGCAGTGTCGGCATGGCGAGCAGCCACATGAGGCCACCCGCCACCAGCCCAGTCCACAGGTTCCAGCGATCGAAATCCGGGGGAGCCACCGGGCCCCGTTCCTTGCCCGCCAGCAGACAGTACAGATAGGCCCCGGCAAGGGCAAGGCCGGCGGCCGCGCCGCCCGCCGCCCACAGCGTCGCATGCCAGCGCGCGCGCCGCGTCGCCCGATCGCCGTGCGCCAGCAGCAGCGCACCGAGCGCCGCGGCGAATGAGACCAGCGTGGCCAGGGCCAGCACCGCGTGCAGCAAGGCGAGCGCCGCAACGAGCAGCCCGGCGATGACCGCCAGCGCGATCAGGCGTCGGCGTCCCGCGGCCTGGTCGGCCGGCGTCGAGCGCGCCGCCAGCACCGCGACCAGCGCCAGCAGCACCATCGGCGGGAGCGCCGGCGAAAACGCGGTCCCGACGAAGAACTTGTCGGGCCAGAACGCGAGGCTGCCCGTGTAGTTCCATCCCATCTCGCCGAGCACGCTCAGCGAACCGCCCTGCACGGCGCGCGTCCACTCCGACGCCCCATGGGTCGCGCCGCCGATCGCGCGCCCCAGCAGCAACAGCCCTCCTTGGGGATTGATGCCGACCAGGCCCAG
Organism: Candidatus Eiseniibacteriota bacterium; assembly: GCA_046590735.1. Lineage (GTDB taxonomy): Bacteria > Eisenbacteria > RBG-16-71-46 > CAZEPH01 > CAZEPH01 > JBKJUD01. Next base: position 1,165 of record JBKJUD010000109.1, read on the forward strand.
CACCGCCGCCCAGCGCCGCACGCGGGCATCGCCGCCGAGGGCGCCGGCGAGTTCAGCCAGCGCGGCCACGAAGGCGCCCACGGCGAGCGCGTTGGTCGCCGCCATGACCCACTCGGGCGCCACCTGCAGCGCGGTCGCCACCACGTCGAGGTAGACGTGGAAGAACCAGAAGTACGCCAGCGGCAGCCCGGCGTAGTAGGGATCGAGCGGCGGGACGCCGGTGTCGTGCACGCGCGCGGTCACGGCGAGGTGGAACCACGCATCGCTGTGGCGCATCAACACGGGGTTGAGCAACGCGCTGCCCGCCACCACCAGCACGGCCACCACGATCACCCCGCGCGCGCTGTGCGTCGCCACCGCCTCGGCGGTGCGCGTCACCAGCGGACCCGGGCGTCGCCATGTCGTCAACAGCCAGAGAGCGACCAGAAGCCCGCCTGTCACCCACGCCGCCACGGTTCCGGACGCGCCGGCCAGCCGCACCAGCAGCGCCGGCGCGCCCCAGAATACCGGCACGAGCGCGAACCCGGCGGCGAGCGCCAACCCGCGCAACCGCACATCGACCCGTCCTGTCAGTTCTGCCAGCAGCCGGCCGGCGAGGGCGCCGGACGCGGCCAGCGCGGCGAGCGCGACGAGGAGGGACAGCGCGGCATTCACGCGCGGGTGGGTCCGTCGGGCGTGTCGCGATCCGCGGCGGAGGATGCGCGGCGCGCCGTGAGCGCGGTCCTCAACAGCGCGACTTCCTGCGCCAGCCGCCGCGTCTGTCGCGTGAGCAACGTCAGCCGGACGCACAGCGCGACCAGCACCGCGAAGGCGAACATGATGCCGAAGAAGAACAGGACCGACGTCTCGTAGCGGGCGCCCATCAGCCGCGTGATGCCGCGCAGCAACCCGGTCCAGAGGCCGAGCATGGCGATGAGGACGACCGCGACCAACCACAACATCGAATACTCTTCGCTCAATCGGCGGCGGCGCACCAGCTCGAACACGGAGGCGCACAATCCTGCGGCGACCAGCAGGGCGAGGATCTGCGATTGCGTCACGCGTCCTCCCGCACGCGGGGCAGGCTGCGGCGGGAGCGCAAGGCTACCACCAGCGAGGCGAGCCCCACCTTGAAGGGATAGTAGAGCGCGCGCGTCGCCGTGTAGAACGATTCGCCGGCGATGCGCTCGCGCATCTCCACCGGAACCTCGCGGATACGGAAGCCCGCGCGGTGCAGCAGGATCAGCAGCGGCGCGTCGGGGAAATCGTGCGGCAGTTCCTCCTGGCAGAACAGCATCACCGGGCGGGTGTAGGCGCGCAGGCCGGAGGTGGTGTCGGTGATGCGCCGGCCCATGGCGCGCGAGGCGATCGCCGCGAACAGCATCATCCCGGCGCGACGCAGCAGCGGCGTGCGATAGCCGCTCGCCTCGACGTAGCGCGAGCCGATCACCACGTCCGCCTCGCCGCGGCGCGCCGGCGCCACCACCGCCTCGAGGTACGCGGGATCGTGCTGGCCGTCGGCGTCGAACTGCAGCGCGAGGTCGTAGCCGTGCTCCAGCGCGTAGCCGAAGCCCGCCTGCAGCGCGCCGCCCACGCCGAGATTGAACGGCAAGGTGACCACCGGCACGCCGAGCTTCGCGGCCACCGCCGCGGTGCGATCGCTGGAGTGATCGTTGACCACCAGCACGTCGACCCAGGGCGCCACCCGGCGCACCTCGGCCACCGTCGGCGGCAGTGCTTCTTCCTCGTTGAACGCGGGCACGATGGCCAGCACACGCAGCTCGCTCACGACTCCTCCCCGGGCCCGGATGCAGGCAGGCCAAGCAGCCGCCGCGTCCACGGCGGCAGCGGCAGGCGCACGGCCTCCAGCAGCGCGCACTCCTCCGGCCCGACGACGCGGAACACGCGGACACCGGCCACGAAGGCTGCCGCCCCCACCAGCAACGCGGCAGCCAGCCGCGGCAGCGAGGTGATCATCGGCAGAAACGGCAGCAGGATGCACCAGCCACTGCACGCCAGCAGCACGCGCCGCAGGAAATCCCACGGCACCCGTACCTCCTGCCCGACGGCGCGCAACACCGCCGCGTACACGAGCGGCGCAGTGGCGACGATGCAGCCCACCGGCGCCACCGCGCCCCAGATACCATAGCGCGGGATGAGCAGCAGGTCGAATCCGACATTCACCAGCGCCTGCACCGCGTACACCGCCAGGACCACCGGGGTGCGCTCGAGGACGTAGAGCGCCATCGACAACGGCGTGCTGCCGAACGAGATCGCGAAGAGCACGAAGAACACGGCGGTGGGCGCGGCCGCCGGCGTGTTTTCGGCCCCGAAGATCAGCGGCATCGCGCGCAGCGAGAGCACGGCACCACCCGCCGCGATCGGCAGCGCCAGCGCGAAGAGGAACTTGTAGTAGACGGTAATCCGCCGGGTGAGGCTGGCGCGATCGCGGGCGAACGAATCCGCGAACGCCGCCATCACCAACGGCCACAGGGTCACCGGGATGAACTCGAGCACCTGCTGCGGCCGGCCATACGCGAGATCGAACCAGCCGACCTCGGCCGGCGAGCGGTAGTGCCCGAGGATCAGGGTTTCGGATTGCCGCCACACCACCAGGTTCAGCAGCGAGATGGCGACGAACGGGACGGCGTAGTGCAGCAGGCGCGGCATCGGCACACCGCCGCGCGCCAGCGGCGCCGCGGCGGCGACGGTTGATTGCGCACGGAGAATGCGCGTCACCTCGCGGGCCAGCACCAGCGCGATCCCGGCGTTGGCCGCGGCACTGGCGGCCAGCACGCCGCGAATCCCCCACCCGGCCTGCAACGCTGCAGAGGTGCCGACGACCAGCAGCACGCCGGCGATCGCCGTCGCGATGCTCACCGCGCGCAGCTCGTACCACGCGGTCGCCACCTGCTGCAGCGCGCTCACCGCGAGGTCGGCGAGCAGCAGCAAGGTCCCGAACAGCAGCACACCGCCGATGCCCGGAGTGTGGAACAGCCGGTCGCCGACCGGTGCGCACGCCGCGACGCCGAGAACCGCGATCACCCACATCCCCGCCTGCACCGCGGCGGTCACCGCGATCAGCCGGCGGATGGCCGGGCCGTCGCCGCGCTGCCGCAGTTCGGGCAGGAAGCGCAGCATCGCCTGGCCCATGCCGGCGTAGCAGAGCGTGAGCACGAAGGTGAGCGTGGTGCGGACGAGTGCCAGGCGCCCGAAGTCGTCGGGGCCGAGGCCACGCACGACCACGATCGACAGTGCGAAGCCGGTGATGAAGCGCACCAGGCGCGCGGCCATCGTCCACGAGGCCGCGCGCCCGACGCGGGCGCCGTCGGTCACGCGGCGCTCTCCTGCACCGCGCGCCACATCGCCGGGGCGACGTCGAGGATGCTGGTGGCTTCGGACCCCAGGCCGGTGGTGACCAGGCAGGCGTCCATGACCGGGTCGTCCGGCGTGTAGCCGTGCATCGCATGTGGCGCCTTCCGGCCCATGAAGCTGGGCGCGATCTGGTGCCCGACCGGCATCAAGTAGACAAGATCGCCGTAGCGGTTGTCGGCGAACGCGCAGCCGTGGCGCGCGAGATCCGCGGCGCCCAGCACCTCGCCGACGCCGAACGCCGCCAGCGCGGCCTCGATGCGCGCACGCGCGCCATCGGCATGGAACCAGAAGCGCGCCATCGTGGAGTCGTAGAAGGCGAGGTAGTCGTCCGGCACGCGCAGGCCGGTGGCGGCGATGCGCGCCGGCACGTCGTGCGTGGTGAGGGCGTCGGCCATGCCGTGATCGGAGGTCAGCGCGAGCGCGAGCGGCCGTCCGGCCGCGGCCGCGGCGGCACACAGGCCGCGCACCGT
>JBKJUD010000210.1:0-2845 GCA_046590735.1 Candidatus Eiseniibacteriota bacterium
GTCACACGTCCCCGGGCGCCTCAGGCGAGGCGGCGGCGGAAGCGCAGGATGGCGGTCAGCAAGATGATCGTGCCGCAGGCCAGCAGGGTGGCGAGCTGGCCGCGCAGTTCGGCGAACCCGGCGCCCTTGATGGTCACCTCGCGCACGACGGTCAGGTAGTAGCGCAGCGGATCGGCGAGGCTCAGGTGCTGCATGAGCGGCGGCATGTTGTCGATGGGCGTGAAGAAGCCGCACATCATCAGGAAGAAGATGTTGAAGAACCAGCTCACGAACATCGCCTGCTGCTGCGTGCTGCAGAACGTCGACACCAGCAGGCCCATGCCGAGCGTGACGGCGAGGAAGATCGCGGTGGCCCCGAGCAGGAACAGCAGGCTGCCCGCCATCGGGATGTGAAACACCAGCCGCGCGGCAGCGAAGGCGATGACGAACTCCACCATGCCGAGCAACCCGAAGGGAATCAGCTTGCCCAGCAGCAACTCGTGCGGGCGGATCGGGGTGACCAGCAGTTGTTCGAGCGTGCCCAGCTCGCGCTCGCGGACCACGCCCATGCTGGTGAGCAGCGTGGTGGTCATCGTCAGCAGGATGACGAGGATGCCGGGCACCATGAAGTCGCGCGTTGCGAGATTCGGGTTGTACCAGACACGCGCCTGGAGGCGGGTCGGCCGCGGCAGGTCCGCGGCGGCGGGATCGCTGGCGGCGCGCGCGTTGCGCACATCGAGGGAGAACGCGCCGGTGATGCGCCCGGCATATCCCAGGGCCAGCGACGCCGACGACGAGTTCGAGCCATCGACCAGCAACTGCACCTGCGCGGGCGTGCCCCGGGTCAGGTCGGCGGCGAAGCCCCGCGGGATGACCACCGCCATCGCCACGTCGCCGCGATCGAGGCGGTGCTCGGCCTCGGCGTAGGTGGCGGCAGACGCGGCGAGGGTGAAGTACTCGGTGCTCCCCAGCCGCTGCGTGAAGGCGCGGCTGCGCGCGCTGTGATCGAAGTCGAGGATCGCCAGAGGCAGGTGCTTCACGTCGTTGGACACCGCGAAGCCCATGAAGATCATCTGCACCACCGGGGTGACGAAGATGAGCCCGAGCATCGTGCGGTCGCGGAAGACCTGACGGAATTCCTTGCGGCACATGTGGAGCAGGGCGCCCATGGCGATCAGCCCCGGACCTGGGCGCGGAAGCGCACCGTGGTCGCGGCCAGCATCACCACGGTCAGCGCCACCAGCGAGGCGGCCTCGGGCAGGAACACCTGCCACGACGTGCCCTTGAGAATGATGCCGCGCACGATGACCAGATAGTAGCGCGCCGGCACCAGGTGACTGAGCGCCTGCAGCGGCCACGGCATGCCGCTGAGCGTGAAGATGTAGCCGCTCAGCAGGAACGAGGGCAAGGTCGTGGCCATCTGCGCGGCCAGCATCGCCTGCTGCTGCGTGCTCACCAGCGTCGAGATGAACAGGCCGATGCTCAGCGCCGCAGTGACGTAGATGACGCTGAACGCGAGCAAGTGCACGACGCTGCCGTGAATCTTCACGCCGAACAGCACGCGCCCGGTGGCCAGCACCAGCACCCCCACCGCGAAGGCGATGACCACGTAGGGCAGCACCTTGCCCAGCACGATCTCCCCCGCCGTGACCGGCGAGACCAGCATCTGCTCGAGGGTGCCGGTTTCCTTCTCGCGGGCAATGGTAATCGAGGTGAGCAGCGCCGAGATCATCATGAGCAGCGTCGCCATCAGACCCGGCACCAGGAAGTTGCTGCTCCTGAGTTCGGGGTTGTACCAGACGCGCGGCACCGCCTCCACCGGCAAGGCAAGCACCACCGGCGCGCGGCCGGGCCGGCCGGCGAGGCTGAAGCCGGCGACCAGCAACTCGGCATCGTTGACCGCGACGGCGGCGGTGGTCGCGTCGCTGCCGTCGACGAGCAGTTGCACCTCCCCGCCCTCGCCGCGGGCCCGCGCCCGCGCGAAGCCGGCCGGGATCACCAGCGCCACCCGGGCCTGGCGGGTGCGCAGCCAGTGTTCGGCTTCCGCGCGCGCGCTGACGCTGCCCCGCAGGTCGAAGAAGCCGCCGGCGGTGAACGCGGCGATGAGTTGCCGGCTGTCGACGGTGCGATCCATGTCGAGGACGCAGGTGCGAATGTGCTTCACGTCCATGTTGAGCGCATAGCCGTACATGATGATCATCAACACCGGCATGGCCAGCACGATCATCAGCGAGCGCGCGTCGCGGCGGATGTGCGCCGCCTCCTTGCGCATCAGCGCCTGCACCCTCATGACGCCGGCGTCCCGACGGCGCCGCGGACGTGGGCGATGAACACGTCTTCCATCGTCGTCAGGCCGGCCGCGGCCTTGAGCGCACGCGGCGTGCCGAGGGCGACGATCCGCCCGGCATCCATGATCGACACCCGCGTGCAGTACTCGGCCTCGTCCATGTAATGTGTGGTGACGAACACCGTGGTGCCCGCTTGCGCGAGACCGTAGATCAGATCCCAGAAACGGCGCCGCGCGATCGGGTCGACGCCGCCGGTGGGCTCGTCGAGGAAGATGATCGCCGGTTCGTGCAGCAGCGCGCAGCCCAGCGCCAGGCGCTGCTTCCAGCCGGACGGCAAGGCGCCGGAGAGCAGCGGCATCTGCGCGCCGAGGTCCAGCAGCACGCACACCGCGTCGATGCGCGCCGCCAGACGCGCACGGGACAACCCGTAGACGCCGCCGTAGAACGCGAGGTTCTCGGCCACCGTCAGGTCGCCGTAGAGCGCGAAGCGCTGCGACATGTAGCCGATGCTGCGGCGCACCGCGTCGCTCTCGCGGCCGATGTCGAAGCCTGCGACGCGCGCCCTGCCGCCGGTTGGC
>JBKJUD010000274.1:0-4484 GCA_046590735.1 Candidatus Eiseniibacteriota bacterium
GGATCCGGAGGAACGCGCCGCGCGTGAGCGCCGCTTCGGCGGCGCGGCGCTCGAGGACTCGGCGGCGGTGCGCGATTCGCTGCTCGCGACGGATGATTCGAGCGGTGTCTCGCCGCCCAACCTGCCGCTCGGCGCACCTGGGGCTTCCAGCGCCACGCCGGGCGATTCGTTGCACGGCGCGCGCAAGGCACCCCCGGATTCCACCCGCGCCGGGGCGAAGACATCGCCCGCGCCCTCGGGCGCGAAGAAACCCGCGGCCAGTGCGACCGGCGGCACGGAGGCGGGCGCGAAGTCACCCGCCCCGCCGGCCCCCGGCGGCACGAAATCGGGCGCCACGCCGCCGCCGCGCGTCCCCGCGGACAGCACCCGCGCGCCCGCCGACAGCACGCGTCCCTCGGTCACCCCGCCGTCGGACAGCGGGGGACATCCGTGAGCCCGCCGCCGCGCCGCCGCGCCGCGTTGCTGGCGCGGGTCGAGTCGGTCGAAACGCCGATCGCCGAGCACGTGCACCTCACGCTGCGCCTCCCGGCCGGCGCGCCGGAGGCACTGCCCGGCCAGTTCGTCCATCTGCGTCCCGCCGGGGGTGTGCTGGCCCCGCTGCTGCGCCGGCCGATGAGCATCTCGGCGGCCCGCCGCGCCGGCGACGAGACGCTGTGGTCGGTGTTCTTCGCCCGCGTCGGTCCCGGCACCGATGTGCTCGCCACGCTGCCCGCCGGCGCCCCGGTCGACGTGCTGGGTCCCCTCGGGCGGCCCTATGATCCTCCTGGCCCGGACGGCCTCGCCGTGCTGATCGGCGGCGGCCGCGGTGTCGCGCCGATGCTGTACTTCGCGGAATGGCTCGCCGCGCGCCGGCACGCGGTCGTGTTGCTCGGCGGCGCACGGAGCGCCGCGCTGCTGTGGGTGCCGGCGCCCGCCGGCCTCGACGTGCGCACCGCCACCGATGACGGCTCGACCGGCGTACGCGGCTCGGTGCTCGACTTGCTCGACACGCTCGCCGCCGCAGACCTCGCGCGCGCACACTTCTACGCCTGCGGCCCGCACGGCCTGCTGGCGCGCGTCGCGGCCCTCGCCGCGGCGCGCGGCCGCCCCGCGCAGGTGACGATGGAAGCGCGCATGGGGTGCGCGATGAATGTCTGCCGCGGCTGCGTGCTGCCCGTGCGCGATCCGGCGCGCGGCTACCAGACCGTCTGCACCGACGGGCCGGTGTTCGACGGCGACGCACTCGACTGGAGCGCGCTGGCGGCGATGGAGGAGGCCGGCTACGGCGTGCCCCACGGCCGGCGCGCGCCCGCCCCGCAGACGGCCGCGACGCGATGACGGCCGCGCGAGGACCGCGAGGACCGCGATGACCGCGACGGGGCCGATCGACCCGCACGCCGTCGACCTCTCCGTGACCGTGGGTACGGTGCGCCTGCGCAACCCGCTGCTCACCGCGTCGGGCACCTTCGGCTACGGCGTCGAGTTCGACGACGTGCTCGATGTCGGTGTGCTGGGCGGCGTCGTCACCAAGACGATCACCCGCCACTATCAGCCTGGACACCCGCCGCCGCGCATCGCCGAGACGCCCTGCGGCATGCTCAACTCGATCGGGCTGGAGAACGTCGGCCTCGATCGGTTCCTCGTCGAGAAGTTGCCGCTGCTGGCGACGCTGCCGGCGGCGGCGATCGTCAGCCTCGGCGGACACTCGCTCGGCGACTTCGCCGAGATGGCGCGCGCGGTGGCCGGTGCGCCGAACGTCGCCGCACTCGAACTGAATATCTCGTGCCCGAATCTCGAACGCGGCGGCGCGCTCTTCTGCGCCGACCCGGCGATGGCCGCCGCCGTCATCACCGAGGTGCGCCAGGTCACCGAGATGCCGCTGTGGGCGAAGCTCTCGCCCAACGTCACCGACATCGGCGCCGTCGCGCGCGCCTGCGAGGACGCCGGCGCCGACGCGCTTACCGCGGTCAACACGTTCGTCGGCATGGCGGTCGATGTCGACCGCCGGCTGCCGGTGATCCCGCGGGTGACGGCGGGCCTCTCCGGTCCGGCGATTCGCCCGCTGGCGCTGGCCAAGGTGTGGGAAACCCTGCGCGCGACCTCTCTGCCGGTGATCGGCATCGGCGGCATCGGCACCGCGCAGGACGTGCTCGAGTTCCTCGTCACCGGGGCCACCGCGGTGCAGGTGGGCACGGTGCTGTTCAGCGATCCCACCGCGCCGGTGCACATCCTCGAGGGCCTGCGCGCGTACTGCGCCGCCCAGGGCGAGGCGCGACTCGCCGACATCATCGGCACGCTGCGCGCGCCCGGCGCGACGCGACCCGGAGCCACGGCGCACGCGACGACGGAGCGCCGCGGGTCGTGAACGACACGCCGCCCGACGGCGACATCGCCCGCGCGCTCGCGCGTGTGATCCCGGCGCTGGATGTGCCGTCACTCGAGGCCGTCGGCCATGTGCTCGCGCAGTTGCGCGGCACGGCGCGGTGGGCGAAGATCGGGCTCGAACTGCATGGCGCGGTGGGGGAGTCGGTGATCGCCCGGGTGGCCGAGGCCGGGCTGCAGGTGATGCTCGACCTGAAATTGCACGACATCCCGCGCACCGTCGAACGTGCGGTGCACGCGCACCTGCGCCAGCCCGGCGTCGGCCTGCTGACCGTGCACGCCAGCGGTGGCCGCGCGATGCTGGCGGCGGCCACGGGCGCCGCGCACGCCGCCGCGCACCCCGCGCGCGTGCTGGCCGTGACCGTGCTGACCAGCCTGGATGACGAGGACGCGCGGGAGATCTTCGGCGTCACCGCGGCGCGCGAGCGGGTGCTGAGCCTCGCGCGCCTTGCCCAGGACGCCGGCGCCGACGGCGTGGTCGCCAGCCCGCAGGAAGCCGCGGCGATCCGGGCGGCCACCGGGCCCGGCTTCCTCATCGTCACGCCCGGCATCCGCCCGGCGGGCGCGGGCGGCGCCGACGACCAGAAACGGGTGGCGACCGCGGCCGTGGCCGCGCGGCACGCCGACTTCCTCGTGGTCGGCCGGCCAATCGTCGAGGCCGCCGATCCGCGTGCGGCCCTGCGCGCCGTGGCCGGGGAAATCGCGGCCGGCGCCGCGTCGGCCCCCCGCGCCGCCGAGGCCGCCCCCGGCGCGTAATTTTCCGCGCCGCAAGCATCTCCGGGGGGCTTGGTCGTTGACGCACCCACGCGCGGCCCCTAGTATTCACCGCTCACATTCCGCCCCTCATGGTGGAGACTCGCGCCTGCAATTCACCGGCGCGGGGACACGGATTCCAGGCTCCCGGGGAGCACAATGCGGGTTCTCATCACGGGCATTACCGGCTTCGCCGGCAGCCACCTGGCCGACTTCCTGGTCGCCCGGGGCGACGTCGAGATTCACGGCATCCGCCGCTGGCGCAGCAGTACCCTGCTGATCGACCACCTCGAGGACAAGCTCACGCTGCACGAGTGCGACCTGCGCGACCCGACCTCGGTGCGCGCGGTGCTCGAGGAGGTGCGGCCGCGCTACCTGTTCCACCTCGCCGCCCAGAGCTTCGTGCCCACCTCGTGGACGGTGCCGCGCGACACGCTGGAGACGAATATCTTTGGCCAGTTGAACATCTTCGAAGCGATCCGCTCGCTGAAGCTCGATACCCGCGTGCAGATCGCCGGGTCGAGCGAGGAGTACGGGCTGGTGCACCCGGAGGAAGCGCCGATCACCGAGGACAACCCGCTGCGCCCGCTGTCGCCGTACGCCGTGGGCAAGGTCGCGCAGGACATGCTGGCCTACCAGTACTTCATGTCCTACGGGCTCGACAGCATCCGCACGCGCGGGTTCAACCACACCGGGCCGCGCCGTCCGCCGGTGTTCGTGTGCAGCAATTTCGCCTGGCAGATCGCGCGCATCGAGAAGGGCCGGCAGGCGCCGGTGCTCGAGACTGGCGACCTGAACACCATCCGCGACTTCACCGACGTGCGCGACATCATCCGCGGCTACTGGCTGGCGTGCGAGAAGGGCAAGGCGGGCGAGGTGTACAACCTGGCGAGCGGCAAGGGCTGGAAGATCCAGGACGCGCTGAACTTCATGCTGGCCGAGAGCTCGGCGACGATCGAACAACGCATCGACCCCAAGCGGCTCCGCCCGTCGGATGTCCCGCTGCTGCTCGGTGATGCCACCCGGTTCCACACGGACACCGGGTGGGTGCCGGAGATCCCGTTCGAACAGACGCTGCGTGACCTGCTCGCGTACTGGCGCGAACGGGTCTAGGCGCGGCGTCCGCCACGCCCGGTCGCGACCGGCGATGAACGGCGGCGGGTGATGCGCGTCGCGGTCACCGGCATCGGCGGCTTCGCCGGCCGGTTCCTGGCCCCCGCGCTGGCGGCGGCCGGCCACGAGGTCATTGGCTGGGCGCGGGCCGATACCGCCGCCAAGCGCGAGGCGCTGGCGGTCCTTCCGGGCCTCGCGGCGTGGGACTATTGTGATGTCCGCCGCCGCGACACCTGGACGCCGCTGTGGCACCGATG
>JBKJUD010000287.1:0-2611 GCA_046590735.1 Candidatus Eiseniibacteriota bacterium
ACAACATCTTCCGATTCACGCAGGCCGGTTCCGAGATCTCCGCGCTCCTGGGCCGCATGCCCAGCGCCGTGGGGTACCAGCCGACGCTGTCCACCGAGATGGGCGCGTTGCAGGAGCGCATCACCACCACCAAGAAGGGCTCGGTGACCTCGGTGCAGGCGATCTACGTGCCGGCCGACGACCTCACTGACCCGGCGCCGGCGACCGCGTTCTCGCACCTCGACGCCACCACCGTGCTCTCGCGCCGCATCTCCGAGCTGGGCATCTACCCGGCCGTGGACCCGCTGGACTCCACCTCGCGCATCCTCGACCCGCTGATCGTCGGCGAGGAACACTACGCGGTGGCCCGCATGGTCCAGAAGATCCTGCAGCGCTACAAGGACCTCCAGGACATCATCGCCATCCTCGGGATGGACGAACTGTCCGAGGAGGACAAGATCGTCGTCAACCGCGCACGCCGCGTGCAGCGGTTCCTCTCGCAGCCGTTCTTCGTCGCCGAGGCCTTCACCGGCCGCCCGGGCAAGTACGTCAAGCTGGAGGACACCATCCGCTCGTTCCGCGGGATCTGCGAGGGCAAGTACGACGAGTTGCCGGAGCAGGCCTTCTACATGTGCGGCGGGATCGAGGACGCGGAAGCCGCGGCCGAAGAGATGGCCAAGGTCGGAAAGTAGGGATCTGATGGCAGCCACGTTTCATCTCGAGATCGTCACGCCGGTCGGCTCGCTGTACAGCGGCGAGGTGCAGTCGGTGATCGCGCCGGGCTCCGAGGGCTACCTCGGGATCCTCGCGCATCACGCCGCGCTGGTGACCGCGCTGGTCCCCGGCAAGCTGACCATCCGCGACGCGGCGGGGAAGACCTCCGAGCACCGCATCAGCGGCGGCTTCCTCGAGGTCTCGCACAACAACTTGACGGTGCTCGCGGAAGGGCTGGAGCAGTAGCCAGCCCGGCAACCCACGACACACACGCGCACGGCGGTGGGGGCATCCAGCCCTCACCGCCGTTTTGCATGCTGCCGCGCGTCCGCGGCGCCGCGTATCATCCGCTGCGGCCGCCCGTCATCGGGCGGGGGCCGCGGAGGACGTGACGCATGCACATCATGCTGTGGCTGGCGGTGGGCCTGGTGCTGGGCCTGACCGGATGGGGATTGGGACGGCGGCGCAGTTTCGGGCCGTTCGCGGACGTGCTGGTGGCGATGCTGGGCAGCCTGCTCGCCGGCTGGATGGCACGCCGCGAAGGCATCTCCGGCTCGCATCCGCTCGCCACCGAGATCGCGATCGCGTGCGCCGGGGCGATCATGGTGGTGACCGCCATGCGCGCCGTCTATCGCTTCGCGGATCGCACACGCGCCGCGGCGCGCCGGCGGGGCGGCGACACCACGGTGCTCCCCGCGGACCTCGGCGCCGTCGCGCTGAAGGAATTGCAGCGTCTGCAGCACCTGCTCGGCACGCAGCGGGTGCGCGCCAATCCCAACGACTCCTTCGACGAGCAACTCACCCTTGGCCAGCGGGTGGCCGACCGGGTCGCGTCCTTCGGCGGTTCGTGGACGTTCATCGGATTGTTCCTGCTGTTCATGTTTTCGTGGATGGCCTGGAACACCGAGCTGGCACACGTTGACCCGTTCCCGTTCATCCTGCTCAACCTGATGCTCTCGTGCGTCGCGGCGCTGCAGGCGCCGGTCATCATGATGAGCCAGAACCGGCAGACGCTGAAGGATCGGCACGATGTCGAGATCGACCACGCGGTGAACCTGCGGGCGGAGGCGGAGATTCGCGCGTTGCGCGAGCGCTTCGAGGCGCAGTGCGGCATGTGGGAGGAGATGCACCGTGCGGTGGCCGAGCAGCGGGCGTTGCTGCAGGCGTGGGTGCCGCCAGGCCACGGCGGCGGGGAGGCCGCGCGCGGCGCGGAGCCGGAGAGCCCGGCCCCGCGCTAGCTGTCGAGTGCGAGCGCCACGACTGGTACTCTGCCCTTGCGCGAAGCGTCGCTCGTCATCCGGCCTTCGATTCCATTCCGTCGTGCAATGTGAGTATGCGACGACGTGTTGCCAGGACTCTTGTGCCTGCCCCGGTATGCCCGCCGATGTTCGAATGGTATCGAGGCGAGAGCACCCGGAGGGCTAAGCCCACCCGCGGGTTGAGCGGCCCGCTTCGGGGGCTTCCCACGGGGTGCTTCCCGCCCTTGTCGCTTCCAGTCGAGCTAGGCGGTGCTGTGGGAGTGCGGGTCCTCGGCGGGTGACGGCTCCACCTCGTCCGGCAACTCGCCGCGGAACGGGGGGGGCGGTGGATCGGCAACAGCGGCCGTGGCCTGCGCCTCCGCGTACTCCGCACGCAGCGCTGCCAGCGTCTCCGGCGCGATCGCGGCGGACAGCTCGGTCTCGAGTTCCTCGATGCAGTCCCAGGCTTCCGGCAAATACCCGCCCCCCATGCGTGCGCGCGCGGACTTCACCAGCAGGCGCACCTGCCCCTGCAGGTGGCGCTCGATGTCGCTGGGCAGGATCTGCGAGTTCTCGCCCAGGCGACGCCGGGCAGTGGCCAGGTGCATCAACGCGCGGGTGGGATCGCCGCCGTCGGCGAGCAGGAAGTCGGCGTAGGCTTCGTGCGCCTCGCTCGGCGC
>JBKJUD010000297.1:0-3416 GCA_046590735.1 Candidatus Eiseniibacteriota bacterium
CGAACGTGAATTGCTTCTCGCCGTTGCCGAGGTCGCGCTCGTACAGGGTCGGGCGGCCGTTCTCGAAGCGGACCGGCTGGCCCCAGTTGTTCTGGTCAGTCCAGTCGATGTCCGAGCCGCGCCAGGAGGCAACCACCGGCTGCTCCGAGACGGGCGCGCCGATGTGGCCGTAGATCGTGACCAGCTGGTCGTAGTCGTGCTGGTTCGGCGTCGTCTGGTTGGCCGGGGTGTCCGAGTAGTCCATGCAGGACCCGCGGCCGCAGGCATCGAGCTTGTCGGCGTTGTAGAAGTCGGTGTCCTGATGGTCCAAGCCCAGCGTGTGCCCGATTTCCTGGGACATGACCAGTTGGCGCCAGTCCGGTGTGTTGTAGGAGGGGGTGTTGAAGTAGGTGTCATTCATCTTCACGTACGCGGCGGTAATGTGGCTGCCGCTCACCGAGATGCCCGCGATGCCCACCCACCCGTTGTTGCCATAGGTGGAATTGCAGACCTGGACGGTGCCGCTGACGGTCTTGCAGTTCCGGGAGCCCGAGCTGCCGGGCACGATGGTGCACCGTACCGGATTCGCGGAGTTGTTGCAGGCGCCGGAGGTGAGGCCCCAGTCGGTGCAAGCCTTGACCAGGTAGGAGTCCCACGAGGAGACAAGGTTGTCGCCGCAGGTGACAGTGAAGGGATTGCTGGTGCGCGACCAGTGGTAGGTGCCCCACGAGTGGGTGGCAACTGCTGGCGTGACGGCGATGGCGAGGACGCCGAGCAGCACAGACAGGGTTCCGAGAAGTTGGGGAATGCGCTTCATTTCTGCTACCTCCGAAATTGGAACGACCAAGGGTCACTTCGCGCTTCGGCAGGGTGCGTTCGTTGGCGACCCGTGCTCCTCAGCACACGGGGCCTTGTTCCTCCAGGGCATTGCGGGGCGGAGCGGCACGCTGAGACTCGTGATTCGCCCAACGCGCGACATCCTGTGATGGGTACATCGACAACATCTCATCTTCGGGCCCGTCGAACGTCAACCAGATTCTTCGTGACCCGGGGCGAGCCCGGCCGTGGCGGCGGGAGCCCCACACAAACGGCCCCGGCTGGCGAGCCGGGGCCGTCCCCGTTCATCGGGTATGCGGGGGTGCTACTGCGCCCACGTCACGAACGTGAACTGCTTGCGGCCGGCGCCGAGGTCGCGCTCGAACAGGGTCGGACGGCCTTCCTCGAAGCGCACCGGCACGCCCCAGTTGCTCGCGTCGGTCCAGTCGATGTTGTCGACGGGACCGTCGGCGGCGACCAGCGGGGTTTCCATCACCGGCGCGCCGATGTGGCCGTAGATCGTGACCAACTGGTCGTAGTCGTGCTGGTTCGGGGTGGTCTGGTTGGCCGGCGTGGACGAGTAGTCCATGCACGAACCGCGCCCGCAGGCATCGAGCTTGTCGGCGTTGTAGTTGTTGGTGTCCTGGTGGTCGAGGCCCAGTGCGTGGCCGACTTCCTGGGACATGACGAGTTGGCGCCAGTCCGGCGTGTTGTAGGTGGGGGTGTTGAAGTACGTGTCGTTCATCTTCACGTACCCTGACGTGATGTGGCTTCCGCTCACCGAGATGCCAGCGATGCCCACCCAGCCGGTGTTGCCGTAGAGACCGTTGCACACCTGCACGGTGTTGCTGACGCTGCCGCAGCTGCTGCTGCTGCCGGTCACGACCGAGCAGCGTACCGGGTTCCCCGGGTTGTTGCACGAGCCGGAGGTCAGGCCCCAATCCGAGGCGGCCTTGGTGAGGTAGGACTTCCAGGAGCTGACGAGGTTGTTGCCGAATTTGACGGTGAACGGATTGCTGGTGCGGTACCAGTGGTAATTGCCCCACGAATGGCTGGCGCTGGCGGGAGCGGCAGCAAACGCGGCGAGACCGAGCGAGACGGCGAGGATTCCGAGCTGTTGGGGAATGCGCTTCATTATCAGCTACCTCCGTGACATCAAAAAGCGAGGGCCACCTCTTCTAAAGATGCGCACGTCGTGGCGCCCGTGTTCTCCGGCACACGGGGACTGATTTCCTCCGGGATTGCGGTGCGTACATCGGCAGGTTCAACTGCTTTCGGCCACTGGCGCGCGGCATTCTGCTCGTTCGTGTTGCGACTGCGGCGCAATCTCAGCAGGAGCAACCTGCCTCGTCAACAGGAAACTCGGACCGTTCGGCAGGGTTTTCAGCCAGCGGCTGGAGACAGGTCGAAACTCCGTGGAAGGGCCGACACACCCACGCGCGCGGCGAGCGCGCTGTCCAGCACGCTGCCGGGATCGAGCCGGGTCTTGAGCGCCCCGAACCGTGCCAGCGTCTCCGCCCCGTACGCCCGCCTTACGTCCTCCGCCTCCAACACCGCGTCCTTCGCGAAGTAGAACTTCCCACCCGCGGCCAGCACGCGCTCGGTCAGCCGACGCGTCATCCCCCACACCAGCTCCCGCTGCGACGCCGGCACCGCGAAATCCAACGCCAGCGACCATCCATCGAGCGCATGCGTCATCAGAAACGGGTCGGGCCGATGCCGCTTCAACACTCCCAGGTACGACGGCAGCTCGGACCGCCGGCACTCGAGCAACACGTCCCGCAAACACTCGCGCGCCGTCGCATGCGGCACGAACACCTGGTACTGGATGAATCCGCCCGGCCCGTACGCCAGCCGCCAGTTCGGCACGTAGTCGAGCAGGAACGCGAAGGCGACGTGCGACTGCAGCGTCGTGCGCTCGTGCTCGAACCACGATGTCTGGTACTTCACCGCGTTGAGCAGCGCCATGCCACGGTCGTTCGTGAACGCGCCCATGATCGGCCACAGCACGCTCCGCGGCACTCCGAGAATGTGCGGCGGCAGGCCTTGGTTCTCGACGTGCAACGACGCGGCGGCATTCGGGATCTCGTCGGCGTGGACGTAGTGCGCGATGTGCGTCACGCCGCGGCCGAGCGAGGGGCCGCCGGCGAGGCAGTCGATCCAGCCGACGCAATAGTCGGCGTGCGGCAGCACGCGCTCGAACGTGTCGAACATGCCCTCGAGCGTGGGCGATGTCTCGGACCGCACGCGTAGCACGCCGGTCTCCACCTTCTTGAGCCGCAGCTTCACGCGGGTCACTGCGCCCAGCAGGCCGAGCCCGCCGATCACGGCGTGAAAGACATCCGCGTTCTCCGCGCGCGAGCAGCGCAGCATCCCGCCGGCGGCCGTGAGCAAGTCGAATTCCACCACATGCTCGCCGAAGGGCCCGACGCGAAAGTTGTTCTTTCCGTGAATGTTCATCGACACGCAGCCGCCCAGGGTCGGGAACATCGTCCCGGGGACGACCGCGGGCCACCAGCCGTCCTCGATCGTCCGCCGCCAGAGCCCCTCGATCGTCAGGCCGGCGCCGGCATCGATCTCCCCCGCGACGGGATCCCACGCGGTCACGCGATCGAGCGCGG
>JBKJUD010000427.1:0-17441 GCA_046590735.1 Candidatus Eiseniibacteriota bacterium
GTTCCGGACATCGCACGGAGGGGCGTCGCGGCGTTCCGGGAAACGCGTGCGAGCAGGGAGACCTGCGGATCAGGCGCGGAATGACAACTCACGGCATGCGGCTGGACACGCGCCGGGGGGCATGGTCCAAAGGTATCCGCGAGATTCCTCGCGGGAAGGCGCGCGGGGGACCACGGGTGTCGGAAAACTCGCTCCGTGTCGAAGGCGTGGCGCGGCGGTGGACGCTGATTGCGTCAGCACGTCGCAACATGACAAAAACCGGGACGCGGCTGCCGCTCAGCCGTGCCCCGGCGTGACGAGCACGCAGTCGCCGCTACGTTGCGTGCTCCTCGTCTGCCTGCGTGATGGGCCACGCGGCCGGCGCGCCCGGCAGCGTCACCGCAAAGCAGAAGCAGAATCGCAGTCGGCAGGACAGGGTGCTCCGTCGTGCAACGATTCGCGCGCCGATCAAGTTCAGCGCTTCGGGATTTGCCAGCGCGCGCGGAGCGCGGCACCCGCCACGGTCTGATCGACGTCGGTGTCGTCGGGACTGAACTCGACGCCTGGTGGGAAGGTCGCGTCGGTGGTGAGGCGGCTGACGCTGGCGAGCAGGTCCAGGGGGCCCCAGAGATGTTGCGTCATCCGCGCTCCGCGCTCCTGCCGGTGGGTGACGCGCCCGAATCGCGATACATCGTACTTGTCCGCGGTGGTGTAGGCACGCGCCTCCGGCATCCACCAGAGGCTGATGTCCCCGCGCCGGCCGTGAAGGCTCCAGGGCACGGTGAGCGATGCCCCCAGCCCGTGGTGATTGTAGGAGATGTCGGTATCCGTGATGGGCGTCCCGGCGAGATCGCCGCGTGCGTGCAGCGCGCCCACGATGTAGGTCAGGCCGAGTGCGGGTCCGGCCCCGCGCCACGGCAGGAATTGCGTCTCGAGGCGCCACCGATCGTTGTCGTTGTCGCGCTCATCGAAGAACACGTTATAATTGCGATGCACGCGCTCGAGCCCGGCTGCCACTTCGAGCCGCCCTCGCAGGAGTTCCTGCGCCAGCTCCGCGCCGATCGTGGTCTTTGAGTACGTCAGCGAGCGGCGGATGCGGCGCTGTGCCGCGATCGAGGCATCGGAATCGGTTGTCTCCCCCAAGTAGTAATGCGGTGTGAGCGCGCACCACAGTTCGAGCCGCGTCAGGTTGTGACGCGACGCGGTCAGCTCCTGTGCCAACGATACGGAATACTCTTGCCAGTCTTTGACCGGATTGCGATCGAACTCGTATGCGGACGCGGACAGGCGGAGCGCGGTTTCGCGGTGGGGTAGCGGTCGGATGCGCCAGCGGAGGCTGCCGCGCACCACGGTCTCATTGTCGGCCGGCGCCGTGATTCGAAACCGCGAAGAGGCCGGGTTGGCGGCGAAGCGATCGAGATCGCTCTGCCTCAGGCGGAGGACGTTGTCGTCGTGGCGCCGCTCGAGGCCGAAGGTGAGCGTAAGCAGTCGAGGCGCGCTTTTTGCACGGACCGGCCCCGTATCGCCGGCCGCGCGAACTGGCGATGCCAGCACAAGCATGAGGAGCCACGCGGCCACCAGGTTGGACATGTCGTTTCCCGCTCCTTCCTCGGGCGCGTCGAGTGGATGGTGCTAACGCAGCAGGAGGATCCGCCGCGCGATCGTGGTCCCCGCGCCGTCCCGAAGACGCAGGTGGTACAGCCCGGAGGATACGCGCGTGCCGCTGTCACCAATCCCGTCCCATCGGACGGTCACCGCCGAGGCCGCGTGCCCGCGCCACAGGGTTGCGACGCGGCGACCGGAGATATCCCACGCCGTGAGCTCCGCGTCACCGGTCAGCGCGACCAGGGAAAGGGTGAGGGGGCCCGTCACCGGGTTCGGCATCGCGGAGAGAATCGCCAAACGCGGTCCCGCAGGCTCTTCCAGGCCGGTAACCGGCGGTTGCAGCAACGCGTCGGGCAGGCCGACATCGCTGCTGACCGCGACTCCGTACCGCCAGAGCGGCGCGTAGTTCGAACCCGTCGGCGGCGTGTACAGGATGTCCCACGTCCCGGCATCGACGGCAACGGAGTAGCTGCCATCCGGGGCGGTCGTGTGGTGCTCTGTCCAGAGGGGCGGCTGGCCACCGGGTGGATAGAAATCCACGATCACGCTGTCCAGGGCGAGCAGTGTCGAGCCGTCCTTGACCAGTCCCGAAACCAGCCAACCATTGGCAAGCGTGAGATCGGGCAGCGTCTGCGTCACCAAGAGCGAGGTGTTGGGTCGCACTGCCGGCCGGAGCCGCGACGGCGAGGGCGGGATGTACTTGATGTCGTACGACGCGGGCGCGACCACCACGTCGTAGGTTCCATCGGCGATCGTTGCGTCATTCGGCGTGAATGACTTGTCGGTGGTCCCGGCGGGGAAGAAGTCGAGATCGACGCCGGTGACCACACTGGCACCGGAATCGAGCACGCGGCCGCGGACATGAATGCCGGGGACCAAGGTGAGCGTCGGCAAGGCCAGCGTGGTGGTCACCGTCACCGACTTCTGCGAGGCCGGGGCATAGCCGCTGCAGTTGGTAGGACTGTATTGGAAGTCGTAGGTTCCGGGCGGCACGACCACGGTCAGGTTGCCGGCGGCATCGGTGTCGTCGTTGGCCAGATGCACGGAAGTGCGCGTCGCGGAGTCGACAGCGTTCACGTCGACGTAGCGCGCCGGCACATTGCCCGGCCCGACGACGTGTCCGCTGACCGCGATGCCGGACGCCAGCGTCACGGTGCCGATGTTCGTCGCGCCATTCACGGCGATGCCGCTCAGCGTAGTCACCCGGAGGATCTTCCCCGCCGGGGGATCGATGTCGATGTTGTAGGTGCCGATCGGCGTGTAGATGCTGAACGCTCCCGTTGAATCGGAGCGATCGTCGGCTGCGGCCTGACGCGGGGTGCCGGCAATCGCGGCGTTGTAGAACCGGATCTTGGCGTCCGCGAGCGCCGCCCCGGCGGCGTCGTGCACGATCCCGCTCACCAGTACCGCATCCCGCAGCAGCGTGGTGCCGAGATCCTTGCCGGCGGCGATCACCGTGCCCGGTGCGCGCGCGGCCTCGACGGCCCTGCACCGCGGCGGATCGATCTCGAATGTGTAGGTGCCCGCCGGCACGTAGATCGAGTAGTAGCCGTTCGCGTCGGTGTTGTCGTGCGCGGTGGGGATGCTCTGGCCGGTGCACTCGTCGAACGCGCCTAGATCCACATTCTGGAGGGCGGCGCCGTGCGTGTCCATGACCCGGCCGGTGACGCTGAAGCCGGCGCTCAGCGTATCCACCAGTCCGGAGATATCCGAGGTGGCCACGGTCAAACCCAGACGCTCCTTGTCTGCGTACGTCGTGCTGGAGGGCGGGCGAAAGTCGATGTCGTACGTTCCGGCGAGGACCCGCACGGCGTATTGCCCAAGGGAGTTCGTCACGTCCTTCGTGATGTGGACGCGCTTGCCGGTGGCGGTGTTCACGAACTTGGGGGTGACTCCGACAGCGGCCCCCAAGCTTGGAGTCTTCACGGATCCGGACACCATGCGGCCAGGGGAAAGTGTGGTGATGCCGAGGTTGGCGTTGACACTGACCACGTAGCTCCGCCGCTCGCCGGCCGCATAGGTGCTGCCGGTGGGCGGGGTATAGTGGATGTCGTAGGTGGCATTCGGGACCACAATGGAGTATGTGCCGTCCAACGCGGTCTTGTCGCCGGAGAGGAAGATGTTGTCGCCGGTGCACAGGTCGAGGAAGTCGATGTCGACATTGCTCAGGGGTGTGCCGGTGTTACTCTTCACGGTGCCGGAGATCGTCGCGGCGCGCGTCGCGCCGGCTCCGGCGAGCCCGAGCAGCAGCAGTATCGCGACTTGCATGGCCTGGAAATGACGTGTGTTCGATCTCATGATGTCGTGTCGCCTCCATCTACAATCGCCTCGCGCAGCCACATGGCCGCTTCCATCGTGCCATTGGCTGCCCGCGACTCTTCGGGGCCGTCTGGCCGGGACGCCGGCCCGGCTACCTCGCCCGAGAGGAACGCTTGCAGTTCCTCGGGCGAGCCCGTGAACACTACCTTGCCGTCGGCGAACACCAGTACACGGTCCATGCGGCAGGCCGTCGGCACGTCGTGGGTGATCCAGAGAACGGTGCTCCCGACGCAATCCCGCAGGAGAGTCCGCTCCAACTCCTCGGGGTGATCGAGGGCGGTGGTGGGTTCGTCGAGCAGCCAGATACGCCCGGCGCGGAGGATCGCCCGGGCCAGCGCCAGTCGCTGGCGTTCGCCGGCCGAAAAGATGCGCGCGCCGCGGACGATGGTGTCGAGTTGCTTGGGGAGCCGCCGGACGAACTCCCCCGCGCCGGCAGTTTCCAGGGCGGCCAGGATTTCGGCGTCACTCGCGCCCGGGCGTCCCATCGCCACGTTCTCGCGGACGCTGAGGCCGAAGAGCGCGGGTGGCTGGTTGACGACGCTGAACTGGCTGCGGAACGACTCCATCGTGTAGTCGCGGATGTCGCGGCCGTCAACCAGGATCCGGCCGGCGAAGGGATCCTGCAATCGCAGCAGGTGCTTGAACGCCGTCGATTTTCCCGCCCCGTTGAGACCCAGGATGGCGACCCGTTCACCCGGCGCGATGCGGAAGGACACGCCGTTGAGCGACCAGCGCCGCCCTCCCCGGGCGCGCTGCGGCGCCTGAACGCGCACATTCTCGAAGACGATCTCGCCGGCCAGAGGCGGCGCCGGGACCGCGCCGTCCACCACCGCGGGGGGGCGCGCCGCGATCTTGAGCAGGCGCTCCGCGCACGCGGCCGTGCGGCCCGCCTGCGATGCCTGCCGCGCGAACTGCGTGAAGGGCCCGTAGAGCGACAGCGAGTAGTGGATGAAAAGCACGAGATGCCCGGCCGTGGTCCGGCCGGACACCACGGACTGCGACCCCAGCCACAGGATGAGGCAGATCGAGAGGGCCATCAGCACTTCCACGCGCAGCAGCAGGCCGGCCTCGTAACGAACGAGTTTCTGCTCCCCGCGGAGGCTCTTCTGATTCTGCTCGTCGAAGCGGCGATCGGTGCTTCGCCCATAGGTCTGAAGATCCGGCGCGCCGCGCAAATCCTCCTCAATCACCGATGACAATCGCCCTTCACGCCGGCGCGTCAGGCGGGCGGCGTCCAGAATCTTGCGATTCGTCGTGAGCATGGTGGCGAATGCCGCGAGGCCCGTGACCAGCACGACGCACGCCAGCAGCGGAGAGAGCCACGCCAGAACGCCGACGGTCGCGATGAAGATGGCCGTGCTCTGGAACATACGCAGGAGGATGCCGTAGAGACCCCGCCGCAGGCGCGCCGTGTCCCACACGATGCGGGTGAGCAACTCGCCGGCGCCACGGCGTTCCTGGTACGCGAGCGGCAGGTTCAGCAGGTGCGAGAAGAGAAAGGAGCGAAAGCGAAAGACCACGCGATTCGCCAGCCCCGCGACCAGCCGGCGCTGTCCGTAATCGGCGAAGCCGGCGGCGGCGGAGAGCACGATGTACGCGAGTCCCAGCTCCACGTAATTGGTGTGGACGGGGTTCTTGTGGTGTCCGGTCAGGCCGTCGATAACCCACTTGAGCGGCCACGGCTGGGCGAGACGGAAGACCAGGAAGGCGAGGCCCAGCCCCGCCGCCGCGAACATCTGGGGCCGGCACCCGTAGGCGTACGGCCTCAGCGCCCGTGCCAAGCGCGCGCCCAGCCCCAGGCCCAGTGACATCCGGTGGACGAACCCCGCTTTCCCGGGGGCGTCGGCCGGCGCGCTCGCCGGGGGCCTAGCCGACATGAATGCTCCCGCGGCCGTACCGGATCTCACAGGCCGATGCGTGGGCGCCCGACAACTGGGCGAAGAACGAGAGCACGCGCTCGGCGCCCGGTCCTCGCAGGAGCTTCGGCTGGTAGTCGACGCGCGGATCGCGGTTCTTCACGTAGATGGGGAACACGTCGACCGCCGTCGCGCCCGACCGATCGAATCGGACGCCCAACAGGAGTCCTTCGCCGCGGCTGTTACCCGATCCGAAGGCGAAGTTCCCGAGGCTCCAGAAGATGGCCCGACCCCGGTAGATCTCGAAAGGCTGAATCACGTGCGGATGATGGCCGATCACGAGATCCGCCCCGCAGTCCACCGCGAATCGCGCCTTGCTCCGATCCTCGGGAAGCGGCTCGCGCGTGTATGGCACGCCCCAGTGGAAGGTGACGACCACGCGATCTACCCGGCGTCGCAAACTCCGGATGTCCGACTCGAGGTCTCCCGGATGGTCTTGCGCGGCTCCCGGCCGATCCGCCACGGCGGCGCACCGCCGGTTCCAGTAGTAGCCGAGCAACCCGATGCGAACCCCGCCGACCTCGCGCACCACCGGCGCGTGGGCCGCCGCCTTGCTCGGGCCCGCGCCCAGCGCACTCAGCCCCGCCTGCTCGAGCGCGGCGAGCGTCGACAGGACTCCGCGCCGGCCGCAGTCCATCAAGTGGTTATTCGCAAGGCTGAGCACGTTGATGCCGACGCTCGCCAGCGCTGCCGTCCGCTCGTGAGGCACCGCATACGAGTGGTTGCGGGCCAGTTTCCAGTCGCGCGGGGCCAGCGGCCCTTCCAGATTGCCGAGCACCACGGGAGCCCGTCCAAGCAGGGGGCGCATGGCGTGCAACGGGTAATGGACGCCGTGTTCGCCAATGGCGACGTCGGCGCGGCCACCCAGCATGATGTCGCCGACGGCGATCAGCGAGTATCCCGGCACACCGCTGCTTTCGAGGTACGACGGAACGTCCTCCGCCACGACGAGATCGTCCGACGCGGGAATCTCCTCGCGGGGGACGTGCCGGAGCAGTGCGTCCATCCAGTCGCCATCCTCGGCATGCATGGAGGCGACGCCCTCCACCTTCGGCTCGATTTGGGTTCCGCTCACGATGCTACCGCCCTTCCGCAGCACGCCGGCCGCGCAAGAGGTCTCCGGCATCGTCGAGCGGCAGGATTCCGCGACGCCCGAGCACGTCGAGGCACAGTTCGCGGTGGGCAGAGCGGAAGCGCAGATGGTCGGCCTGTAGCAGGAGCGCCATGGCCGCCTGCAGGCTCTCCACCCCATCCCGCAGTGCCGCCGCGTCGGCAGGTTGCATCCGTCCCCACTGAACGAGAGTGTCGAGCACCAGGAGATCGGCCTTGCGCGGATCGTGCATGCGGGTGCGAAAGTTCCACAATGCCGTAGCCCAGATCGTGCCGTTGCGATGCGGGTTGGCTTCGGGATCGGGATCGAAGTCCGCAAGAGTGGTCTCGGAGGTCAGACTGCGCCTGTGCACCGTCTGGCCGTCGTGCCGTCGATGCCACGCCCAGATGTGGGGCGACTCGAGAAGCGCCGCCGCCCAGTAGTCACACATCCCCTCTTCCAGCGCGGTCTTCCGATTGTCCTGCATGTCCGCCGACCGGAGGCCGTTGGCTTGGAAGTCGGCGGTATGGCGCGCGATGTGATGCCCGTATTCGTGGTAGAGCGTCCCGGCGTTGTGGGAGGTGTTGTGCCGGTAGGGCCCGCCCGCGGTCTCGACCAGCGCCCCGTGGTTCAGAAGTTCCCAGCCCGGGCCGAGATGGATCTCTCCGTCAGGCGAGAGGGGGCCGGGTTCGCGCAGTGACATGCGCGGACCAGGCAGCCGATAGTGTCCGCCTTGAAAGGGACGCCAGCCGCCATTGTAGCGCACGCCGTCGCGCGCGCCGTCCGCGTTGACTGCCGAGCAGTGCGCGTTCACCACCGCGGTGACTCGTGGGAGCGAGGCTTCGCCGAGTTCGGACAACAGTTCGTTCACGTAGGCCGCAATGCGATTCAGGTGGTAGTATGCATTCACCTCGCCGAATCGCGCGGCCTGGATGTACCCCTCCTTCATGGCAGGCGAAAGCGGCCCGCGATCGACGCGCGGACCACCGAACGCGGGGTCGAAAAGGTAATCGCCCTCCTCATCGGGCTGGGCGTTCCCCAGTCCAACGGTCTCCACGAACCCCGCGTTCATCACCCGCACGCACCTTCCGGCCAGCCGGGTGGCATCGGGATCGTCGGAATCGAGTTGCCCGAGCGGGACGACCCCGGCGCGAATGCGCCCCCCCGCGGGCGCCGACGGATCGGGGGACCAGAGATATACGCGCCCGCGATTCACCGGGACATCTCCCCCAGGATCTGCGCGGTGAGGTGTCCGGATTGGATCTGGCCCGCCGTCAGGCACGGCAGGTTGGTGCCCGCTTCCACCTCGCGGATGCCGAGTGGGCTCATGGACACCACGCCAGAGACCGCCAGTGGCTCCACGCCCCACCCGCGAAGCAGCGAGACTCCGCCCACCGCGCCGAGCGGATCGCCGGTGGCGAACACCCACCCGCTCACGGTCTCGCGGAAGGCGGGAGACTGCAGGAGGGCGCTGGTTTCGCTCTCAAGCAGACCATCGGCGATCTCTACCACGACCCATTGCGCGCCGCGCTGGCCGGCGTGCGCGAGCAACAGATCGTGCAGGTTCAAGAGTTCCTCGAGGCTGCACAGATAGGTCGAGGGCAGACCGCCATCGATGAAATCGAGAGCCGCGCAGGCGCCTGCGTCTGCCGTCGCCCAAGTGTCCCTGCCGGTTGCCGATCCG
The DNA here is from genome assembly GCA_046590735.1 of Candidatus Eiseniibacteriota bacterium. Lineage (GTDB taxonomy): Bacteria > Eisenbacteria > RBG-16-71-46 > CAZEPH01 > CAZEPH01 > JBKJUD01. The sequence continues at coordinate 8,594 of JBKJUD010000427.1, forward strand.
GTCAGCTTGATCCCCGCCACCGGGATGCCCGCCTGACGCAGGCCGAGGACCAGGCTCATGACGGTATAGGTCTTGCCGGAGTCCATGGAGCTACCGCACACCGCAATGACCTGGGGCCGCGGACCGGCAGGGCCGGCATCCAAGGCAAAATCCCGCAGCTGGAGCGGTCGACCCGTGGAGTCTCCGAGCGCGCCGACCACGCGGAGCTTGGTGGGGTCGGCGGCGTTGGCGTGCTTGCTCACCACTTGGCCGCAGAGCCCGCCCATCGAGAGCAGGTCGCACGCATCGCCGACCGTTCGCGCGTAGCCTTCGAATTGACGCGTCGCGTACCGGTGACCGAACACCCCGGCGATGTAGTCCCCGGGATGCAATGACGAACGACGGCCCCCGGTCAACTCCAGCGCGGTGTTCCGGCCGATGGTCTCGACCCGCGCAAGCACGACATCTCCCGCCTGCGGAGCTTCCGGCACCGCCAGGAGTGTGGAGAAGCACTTCGGGGGAACCCGGCGGAGGACGTAGGCAGTCTTCATCTGCACCCTGATATCGGCAGGAAGGGCGTGCGCCAACAGAGCCGATTCCACGTGGTTGGCAGTCGTGGTATCGCGGGTCGTCATGAGGGGCCTCCTGAGGTGCCTGAATCAGCCGGGCGATCCGGAGCCCGGCACGAGTGACTGGTCCCCGCCGCCCATTCCTCCATACCGAAGGGACGTGGTATACAGTTGCAGACATGGTCGGTCCTGATACCGGGGGTTGCGATTTCCCGGAAGCATGCGACGATCCACCTGCCCGCGAGTCCCCTCGCGCCTCCAGTCGCTCGGCGCGCCGACCAGGAGAGATCCCCCTTGAATCAAACCGCTCCCCTGGACGAGCTCATTGTCGCGTGTTGCGCCGGCGACGACGCGGCGTGGCGCGAGTTCCTTGCCCGCTACGGGGACCTGCTCTACTCCGTGGCGCTGCGGACAGGCGTCTCGCCGACCGACGCGGAGGAGGTTTTTCAAGGGTGCGTCCTGGCGGTGTACACCAACCTCCACACCCTGCGCGCGCCCGAGAAACTCGTGCCCTGGCTGGCGCATCTCGCCCGGCGGCAAACCTTGTACTACCTACGCAAGCGCCGCTTCGAGGTGCCCCGCGATCCGCTCGCCCCGGGTGCCGACGGCTTGGCCGATCCCGATCCCCTGCCCGGCGAGCTCCTGGAGGCCCTACAGCGCGGCCAGTGGCTGCGCGAAGGATTGCGACAGCTCCGGCCCCGGTGCCAGAATCTCCTGCACGCGCTCTACTTGGACGATCCCCCACTGGGCTACCAGGAGATCGTCGCCCGGTGGGGGATACCCCTCGGGAGCATCGGACCGACCCGGGCGCGCTGCCTGCAGGCGCTCCGGGAAGCGCTGGAGGAAAACCGGGACGATCGCTGAGGCCGAGCACCGGCGTGTATCAATGCGTCGTCACGCCGCTACTTTACTCTGCGCGACGCACGGACGCGATAGCCCGACTGCGGCACCACGACATGGAAAGGAGATCGGATGGCTCGCCAGCACCCCTCCCTTGACGCAATCGCCTCGCTACTCGATGGGACAGCGCCCGAGGCCAGGCGGCGCACGGTCCGAGGCCACCTCGATGCCGGGTGCGCGCGCTGCCGTGCGCAGGCGGATGGCTTCGGCACGGTTCTGCAGGATCTCCGCCTCGATCCGCTGACGAGGGTTCCGCAGCAGTACGTGCACGCGGCGCTGGCGCAGCTGACCGCGACGCAATGCCGTGTCGGCGCGCATCAAGCGGCACGTCCCGGCATCGCGCGCGCTGCCGCGCTGGTGGCTCGCACCACCGAATTGCTGTCGAATGGCGCGGGAGTCGCGGGGCGCATCGCCCGCTTGGCGCTGGACTCCGCTGCCATGCCCACCTGCGCCGCCGCCGCCGGCGTCCGCGCGGGCGGAATGCGCGCACCGATGCGGCACTTGGTGTACGAACAGGACGAAGACCGCTACACGCTTCGAATCCGTCGCGAAGCCTCGGATGCGTCCTATGAGGTCATGGGACAGATCCTCGGGGCGACGCCCACTGTGCCCGGGACGCCCGTCCAACTCTGTCCGGAGACCGGCGCGCCACAACGCGCCGCGTGCTCGCCCACCGGCGAGTTCTCGTTCGACGGCATTCGACCCGGCCGGTATCAGGTGGTGATCGACGCGCCCGGCGGCGCGGTGACGCTCACGGGCCTCGATCTTCCGTGATCCTGCCCCTCGTGATCGTGGTCTTGGCATGACGCGTGCGCGAGGGCAACCGCCTCATCGCGCGCACCGGCTGGCGGACGCGCTCCCGCGGCTCGCAGAGCCGGGGAGCATTTGTGTACCCATCGTCGCGCATGGCGCGCGCGTTTCGCTGGCGGCGTTTCGCGAATTGGGGCGCGAGGTGCAAAGGCTGGTACGCGTCGATGCCGCGAAGGCCCTGCGCGTCGCCCGCCTGATGCGCCGCCTGGAGCCGCGCGTGGACGATCCATGGGCGCGCGCGCTGGCGTCTCGCGCGGAAGCCGAGTCCTTGCTTTTCCTCGGGAGATACGAGGAGGCCCTGGAGGCCTACCGTGGCACCGTCCGCCTGTACCTCGCGCAGGGCGACGAACTCGAAAGCGCTCGCGTGAGCGTCGGCGAAATCCCGGCACTCATGTACCTCTCGCGGTTCCGCGAGGCGCTCGCACTCGGACGGCGGGCGGAGTTGGTGCTGCGACGCCACGGCGAGCGCAGCTATCTCGGCCGCCTGTACATGAACGTTGGCAGTCTGCACTTCCACATGGACCGCTACCGCGAAGCGCGAGCGTTCTACGCCAAGGCGCGCCGCGAGCTCAACTCCATCGGCGGTCGGGACGAGACCGTTGTAGGCCTGGAGATGAACGAAGGCGTCATCGCCACCAATCTCGACGAGATGCGGCGCGCCGAGTCTCTCCTGACCGGAGCCATCGCCCATGCGCGTGGAATGGGTTGGCTGGCGCTGGCCGCGCAAGGTGAATTCGACCTCGCGACCGTCTACGCGCTGGGGTCGCGGTTTCAGGAGGCGCTCGGCGCGCTCACCCGCGCCGGCGACGTTTTCGACGGCGTCGACGAGAGTCTCGCCGCCATTGCGCGGCAGACGCGCGCGGAGATCTACCTGCGACTGAACATGACGGCAGAAGCCGTGGAACTTTCGCAGAATGCGCTGACCTACTTTCAACGGACGGGGATGGGCTACGACGCCGCGCTCGCGCGCAATCTGCTTGGCGTCGCGTACCTGCGCGAGGGTCGGCCACAGGCCGCGCGGGTCGAGCTGCTCGCCGCTCATCGGTTTTTCACCCGCGAGGCAAACGCGGTGCGGACCGCCGGCCTCGACATGCAACTGGCGCGCGTCGACATGGCCGAGGGACGCTGGCGGCGGGCGGACGCACGCGCACGCGCTGCCGAGGAGAGCCTGCGCGTGCGCGGTCTCACGCGGCGATCCCGGCGCGCGCGGCTCCTGCGCGCCGAGATCGCGCTGCGCGCGTCGCGGCCCGGCGAGGCGCGGGCCCTGCTGGATGGCACGCGCGGCGCGCCTGATGCCGTCTCGCGGTTCGAGCGGGCGTTCCTGCTAGGCCGGGTGCTGGAGGCGGAGGCGGCGCCGCGGCGGGCGCTCACGCAGTATCGGAAGGCAGACGCGTTGGCAGAATCCCTGCGCATCTCCCTGGCCGGCGAGGAGCACAAGATCGCTCTCGGCCGGTATCGCGCCGAAGTCGCGGAACATGCCGTGGGCCTGGTGCTGGATACTCTGCCGGCGCGGCGCGGCCGCCGTGCGCGGGCGGCGCGCGCGGTGGACGATGCGTTTCGCTGGGTTGAAGGCGCGAAGGCGCGAGCCCTGGGAGATCTGCTGAGTGGACCCGGCGCGCGGAATCCCAGAGGGGGACCGCGCGACCTGCGGCTGAGCGCGGCCACCAACCGTCTGGCGTGGTTCACGGAAAAGCTCGAACGCGAAGAATTGCTCGCCGCCGCGCATCCCGAACGTCTCGCGACCCTGCGCCGCGAGATTGCACAGGCCGAGGGGATGGTGACCGCGCTTCACCGGCGTGGACGGGAACTGGCCACGGTGGGCGCGCAGGGGAACGCCGCCGCCCGCGCGACGCCGCCCAGCCTGAGCGCCGTGCAGGTTTCGCTGGAGGAGGGCGATGTGCTGGTGGAGTACTTCGCCGTGCGCGGCGTCGTGCACGCGCTGCGCGTGGATCGCTGGCGCGCAGACCTCCACCAACTCCCCCTCCGCGTGGTGGACGCCGAGCGGTTGGCGACTCGACTGTCCTTCCAGATGGACACGGTGCGCCAGTGCGGCGAGGCCTTGCGCTCGCACGCCGCGCTCCTGCGCACCAGCGCGCGGGCCGCGCTGGCGGACGCCTACGCGGCGTGCCTTGCTCCGCTCGGCCCGTTTCCCGACGCTGGTCGGCTGATCGTGGTGCCTCACGGTCCCCTGCATCGCCTCCCGTTCGGCGCGCTCGAGGATGCGCGCGGCGCGCCCCTATGGGCGACGGTGCGGGTGACGGGCGCACCGAGCGCGGGCGCGCTCGTGCAGCTCGCCGCGCGCCGCGCGTCGCGGCGCCGGGAGACGCTGGTGGGGGGCTTCGCCGACGCGCGCGCGCCGCACATTCGCGAGGAGGTGCGCGCCGTGGCGCGGGCCCGGCGCCGGGCGGGCGAGGCCGTGACGCGACGCCTGTCGCTGACCGCCGTGGAGTTCCTGGCGCGCGCGCCGACGTCGCGCGTGATCCACGTCGCCGTGCACGGGCGCTTCCGCGCGGATAATCCGCTGTTTTCCGCACTGCGGTTTGCGGACCGCTGGCTGTCGCTCTACGAGATTCTGGATGTCCCGATGGACGCCGATCTGGTCGCGCTCTCTGGCTGCGAAACCGGCGTGCAGCGGCTATCGGCTGGGGATGAACTGCTGGGGCTGGCGGGGGGGTTCCTCGCGAACGGAGCGCGGCGGCTGTTGGTCTCGCTGTGGCCGGTGAACGACCCGGCCGCCGCCGCCCTCGCCGGGGGCTTCCATGCCAACGTCGCCGATGGCGCGGCTCCCGACGAGGCGCTTCGCCGAAGCGCCCTGGCCGTCCGCGATTCATGGCCGCACCCGTACTATTGGGCGCCAGTTGTACTGCTCGGGAAACTCTGATCTGGCGCTCGTTCTTGCGCCGAATACCGGAACGCGGCGATCTTGCGTCTGTGCCCGGGTGGGGAGACGCGCATCCCGAGATTGATTTATGGTACATCGTATTCGTCGCGTTGTTCCAAGGCTCACTCAGCGTTTCCCTCGGACCGGCCGGCGCGGTATACTGAAAGAACGATGATGACCTGCCCGTCACACATCATGAGTTCGCGCCGCGCTTCGCTCGGGGTACGTCTCGGGGCCACGACAGTGGTCGCGGCTCTGCTTGCCCTTGCGGGATCGATCCCCGCGGCCCGTGCGTCCGACAACTACCCGACCACTGAAGTCATCCTGCAGCTCAAGCCGCAGGGCAATCTGGCGAATGTCCTATCCGCGTGGCATGCGACCGCGACTGACTCCATACCGAGTCGGCGGCTGTATCTGCTTCACCTCGAAAATCCTGCGGTGCAGGACAGCATGACGCATGATGAAGACGACTCGGACGATTCGCAGCTCTGCGATTACAACTTCGACAACCAAGTCCCCGAGGCGCGCCGCCAGGTTGTGGTCATCGCCATCGGCGACAGTACGCTGGTGCTCGACCAGGGCGCGATGACTCGGCTACGCGTGCCCAATGCACAGACGCTTGTGCGAGGAGCCGGCACCTCTGTCGCGGTTCTCGACACCGGCGTCGACGACACCCATCCGTTCCTCGCCGGCCATGTCGCGCCCGGCCGCGATTTCGTCGATGGGGACTCCTTGCCGCGGGACGACGCGAACGGGATCGACGACGATCAGGACGGGCGCGTGGACGGGGGCGCCGGTCACGGCACCATGGTGGCGGGCATTATCGCCAGTGTCGCGCCGGAATGCGTGATCCTCCCCGTGCGCATCCTGGACGACGAAGGACATGGCACCGTGTTCCGCCTGCTGCAGGGGATCTACTACGCCATCGACGCTCGCGTCCGGGTCATCAACATGAGCCTGGGAATGTCGGAAGCGTCGGATCCGATCGACGCCGCACTGGACGAGGCGGAGCAAGCCGGTAGCCTGGTGGTGGCCGCGGCGGGCAACGACTCGGCCGCCAGCGTGCTCTACCCTTCCCGCGTGTCGAGCGTCGTGTGCGTGACGGCGGTCGATAGCGCTGACGTCAAGGCCGGATTCGCCAACTCCTCATCGGAGGTCGACCTGTGTGCCCCCGGCGTGGGAATCTATTCGACCTATCGCGCTCATGCGTATGCGCAGGGGATGGGAACGTCGTTTTCCGCGCCTTTCGTGAGCGCAGTCGGCGCCCTGCTCCATTCGCGCTATCCCGGCCTGTCGCTCGATGACGTGAAGGGCCTGTTGTTCTCGGGAGCCGCTCCCATCGACGGATTGGCGGGCAACCTCCCATTCGCCGAGGAGCTGGGGGCCGGGCGGGCCGATGCGTGGGCTGCGCTCAGCTTGGGCCCGGCGGTGACCGGCACCGGTGCCCCGGGACCGCCGCGTGTGCCGAATGGAGACGCCCGGCTCACTGCGCGCGTCGCGCCTTCCGTGCTGGTGCGCGGCGCCACCCTCGGCCTCCTGGTTCACGCCACCGCGCCTGCCATGCTCCATCTCGCGATCTTCTCGGCGAGCGGGCGGATGATGACGTCTCCGGTGGATGTGCGCGTGGCGGCTGGCGAGGAATTGGTCGGCGTATCCCTGCTCGACGACCAGGGGCGCGCGTTGCCCTCCGGCAGCTACGTGTTCGCGGTGCATGGCGGCGGCGCCCGCGCCGCCGGCCGCTTCCTCCTCGTGCGCTAAGGCGGCACCCACGGGCGATGTCGCGTCCGTCGCTCGGGCGGCGCCGGCCGGTTGCACGAGCCGCTGCCCTTCCGGCCAACAAGCTCTCGTCGCTGCCTCGGCGATGTCACTCGGACCTGACGTCGCAGCTCCATGTCACGATCAATTCGATGTCGCACGCCGCTGGGACAACAACCAACCGTCGGCGCTCTTCCGCGACAGCCTGTTGGAACCGGGACGCGGCTGCCGCTCAGCCGCGCCCCGGCGTGACGAGCACGCAGTCGCCGCTACGCTGCGTGCTCCTCGTCTGCCTGCGTGATGTCCCACGCGGCCGGCGCGCCCGGCAGCGTCACCGCCGGCGCGTCGCGCCACAGGAACGCGGGGGCCGCCGGCGCCTCGTCCGGGAGCGCCGCGCGCAACGCCGCAATCTCCGCCGCGCTGGCCACCGTCTCCTCCGTCTCACGCGAGGGCGCGATGCCGATGTCGAGGTCGCCGTCGGGCTCCGCCGTCTCCCAACTCTCCGCGCTGATCAACGGCTCGTACTCCGGCAGCACGTCCCCCACAAGCGCCAGGACCTCGCGGGCCAGCGCCCGGTACGCCGAGGCGCCGTGCGACTTCGGGGCATGCACCTGCACCGGGCTGCCGGTGCCGCTGGCCTCGGCCAACGCCACGTTGCGCCGGATGTGCGTCTCGAACAGCAGTCCACGCAGCCGCGCATCGCCCTCGATGCGCGCGAAGGTCTCGCGGGTCAGCGTGGCCCGCGTGTCCACCATCGTCGCGATGATGCCGCTGACCTGCAGCCGCGGGTTGAGTTCGGCGCGGATCGCTTCCACAGTGTCGAGCAGGTTCTCGACGCCGTCCATGCTCCAGGGCTCGGGCCGGATGACCACCATCACCTCGGTGGCGCACACCAGCGCGTTGACCGTGAGCAGCGAGAGCGACGGCGGGGTGTCGATGAAGACGTAGTCGTAGCATTCGGCAATGCCGTGCAGCCCCTTGCGCAGCAGCGTCTCGCGGCCGAAGCGGCTGGCGATCTCCAGCTCCGCGCCGGCGAGGTTGATGTGCGAGGGGATCATGTCGAGTCCGGGGATGGCGGTGCGCCGCACGATGTCCTCGCCGCGCACGACGCTGAATTTCTTCGGCTGCACCAGCAGGTCGTAGGTGGATTGCTGGACGTCCTCGGTGCGAAAGCCGAAGCCGCTGGTGCAATTGGCCTGCGGGTCGATGTCCACGCAGAGCACCCGCTTGCCGGCGGCCGCCAGTGCGGCGCCCAGATTGATCACCGTAGTGGTCTTGCCGACGCCGCCCTTCTGATTCGTGCACACGATGATGCGCGGCATGTGCGTCATTGTCCCCCGTCCTCGCGGCCCGCGGCCGGTTCGGCTGTGCGATGCGTGCCCGGCGCCGGCGACTCCGGCGTGGCGCGCACCAGCGAGAGCGGGCCGGTGGACTCCGAGCCGGGCCGCGTCTCGAGCAATTCGTCGACCGCCTTGAGGCGCTCCTTCTGGAAGCGCAGGTTGCGGCGGTATTCGCGGATGACCGCGCTGTCGGTGGGACTCTCGACCAGAGCGAGCCGCAGGCCTTCCTCGCAACGACGCATCTCCTCGAGGATTTCCGCACGGCTGTCGTCGAGCGAGCGATGCGCCAGGCGGCGACGCTCGGCGGAGAGGATGTCGCCGGGGGTCATTTCGGCGGCCAGCACGCCCTCGATCAGCGCCTGCACGACCTGCGAACGATCGATGCGGCGGCCGGTGCGCTGGCGGACTTCATCGATCAACGCGGCGAGGAACAGTTGGTGCGATTCCTCGAGCGAGATGATCTCGCGGATCGCGGGCTGGTCGTCGGTGCGACGGATCAGGGTGGAGTGGCTCATGGGGATCCCCGGGCGCGGTGTGAGCGAAACGAGTGCACGGAGGTCCCGCACCTCTGGGCGCAAGGAAGGTCTTGGGCGGGTTACTCCGCGCACTCGGCG
>JBKJUD010000326.1:0-3221 GCA_046590735.1 Candidatus Eiseniibacteriota bacterium
GCCGCGGCGACGGCCGGCGCCACCGCGATCACGCGCGCGCTGCGCTTGTTCCACGCGGCTTCCTGCGCGGCGTACGAGAGCAGCTTGAGCCGGTGGAGCCAGCCGGTCGCCGCGCGCAGTTCATCGAGCACGCCGAGGCCATGCAGCGTGTGCACCGCCGGCCGCTGCGCCCGCCGGGCCGCGGCGCGGCCGAGCAGCCCGGCGAGCGGACCGTGAGTGTGCACCAGGGCGAGGCCCGGCTGGGCAGCCAGGCGCTGCAGGGCGCGCGTCGCGGCGAGATCGCCGCGACGGCGCATGGGCACCACATGGACGGGAATGCCGGCCTCGACGAGGCGGGCGACCAACGGTCCGTCGGACCCGGTGGCGACGCGCGCCTCGATGCCGCGCGCCGCGAGGCCGGTGGCGAGATCGAACACGTGCGTCTGCACGCCGCCCAGCTCGGAGCCGGGCAGGACGAGGAGAACCTGCATCGCGCTAGCCCGGCTCCGCCGGCGTGTGCCACCAACGGCTGCGGCCCGGCAACTCGCCGAGCAGCGTCGCACCGCCCACATGCATGACGGCCGCGGCGGCCACGGCCCCCGCCAGTGAGACACCGGGCGACACCGGCGCCCAGGTGAGGACCAACGCTGCCGCACCGGCGGCGAGGCCCGCGGCCACGCCCAGCCGGGCCAGAGAGGCCCACGGCACCCGCAATCCGCGGACGCGCACCAGGTGCATGCCGGTCGCGCCCACCGCGAGCGATTGCGCGACACCATTGGCGCACGCCGCGCCCAGCGCGCCGCCGCGCGGGATCAATACGACATCGAGCAGCAGGTTCACCGCGGCGGCGATCAGGCCCCAGCGTACCATGAACCCGGTTTCTTCCTCGGTGATCAGCACGGCGGCGCCTGCCGCGGTGATCGTGGTGAGTGCCGCGGTGATGCAGAGCACGCGAAACACCGGCACGCTCGCCGCATAGGCGCCGCCGGAGAGCGCGTGCAGCGCCGCCGGCGCGAGCACGACAGCCACGGCCGCCAGCGGCAATGCGGTGAACGCGAGCAGGCGCATCCCGTCCGCATAATACGCCCGGCTCATCGCGCGCGGGTCGAGGGCGCCGGCGAGGCGCGGCAGCAGCACGCCGGCGATCGACGCGGGGACGAGAAAGAGCGCGGCGACCAGCGTGACGGGCAGCGTGTAGAACGCGATCTCGGACGGCGAGCGGAACGCGCGCAGGAACAGCACCTCCGAGCGCTGCCACACGACCTGGTCGAGAATCGCCAGCACGAACAGGCCGCGGCTCAGCGTGCGGAAGCGCGCCCACGCGGCGTCCGTGAGCGACGGTGCCGCGGGGACGCGCAGCCCGCGGCCGAGGATCCCGGCGGCGAGCAGCGCTTGGGCGAGGAAGGCGGCGAGCAAGCCGGTTCGCCCCGCGTGCAGCGCCAGCGCCACGCCGACCAGCGTCACGCTGGCGAGCGACACGACAATCTGCCGCACGGCGAGCGCCGCGAAACGCTGCTCCCCACGATACGCTGCTTGCGCCAACGCGGTGGCGCCCAGCGGCGCGATGGCGAGCGCTGCACACGCCGCGCCGGAGATTCCCTCGGCGCGATCGAGCCATGCGAAGATCGCGACCGCCGCGAGGCTGGCCAGCAGCGCCGGGGGACCCAGTGACCGCGCCAGGCGGCGCAGCAAGGCGGGCAGGAACGTGGCGTCGCGGGTGTGGGTGGCAGCGTAGCGGGTCACGGCCAGCGGTGTGCCGGCGGCCACTACCGTGGCGCCCAGCCCCGCGCCCCACGTGAGCAGGCTGTAGGTTCCGACCTCCGCCGGTGGAAGGTGGCGGGCGATGGCCACCATGATCGCGGCGGGCGCCGCGGCGCTGGCGAGGACCGCGAGGGCGTTCCACGCGATCGGACGGATCATCCGGGGCGGTGGTCGCGCGCGAGCAGCAGGTAGTCCGACCCGCGCACCCCGACACGGTGCAGGAGATGCTGGGCCGGGAACAGCGTGCGCCACACCGGGGAACTGGCGTCGGTCCACTGCGGCACCGCGCGCACGACGCGCGTCGCCAGGTTCTCGAGCCGCGCGTGATTGAACGACAGCACCTCGGTGGAGTACTCCGCGAACAGGCCGGTCAACTCCGCCATCGAGAGCCCGCGCTCGTCGGGCGAGGCGAGTTCGTCCTCGTGCGCGGAGTCGCCGCTCCACTTCTCGGAGGGTTCGCTTGCCACCACCAGGCCGCCCGGGCGCAGGACGCGCCGGATTTCGGCGACCGCGGGTGCGCGATCGTCGAGGTGGTGCAGGAGGCCGAAGACGACTACGAGATCGAAGGAGGCCGGGGCAAAGGGTGTGCGCTCGGCTTCGCTCAGCACGCACTGGCAACCGGGGACGTGCTCGGCCAGGTAGGTCAGCGGCCGCGAGGCGAGGTCGATGCAGGTGTAGCGATGGCCGACGGCGGCGAAGCCTTCGAGGGCGGGCATCGGTCCGCTGCCGATGTCGAGGATGTCGAGCGTGCGGCCCTGCGGCACACGTGCGCGCACCTGCCGTTCCACGTAGCGCTTGTATCCCAACCAGCGCCCGGCGCAGAAGCGCGCGACGTACTCCTCCAGATGCGTGTTGAAGAATTCACGTTCGTGGTCGTGGACGGCGGACGACACGCTCATCGCGCGGTCATCGGCCGGGCACGGAGTGCGAGGCGCGGGTGCGCGATCCGGGATTGCCGGGGTTCATGCCGCCGGGTGTGCGAGGGCTGCGCACTCGGAAACGCGCAGGCCGGGCTGCCACATCTCGGCGCTGGGCTGGAGCGCGCTGCGGGCGCCCTCGCGTCCGCGGCGGCGGGTCGCCGGACGCGGCGCCGGGCGCGGCTTGCTCGCCGGCCGGTCCTCGATCTCCAGGGCGACGTTGGCCACCTCGGGCGTGACCGCCAGCGGCAGGCGCACGGTCGCGCCAGCCGGCACCCAGCCACTGCGATAGGCGGGATTCAGCGATGTCACCGCCGAGGCTTCCACCCCACAGCGGCGCGCGAGGCCGGTGAGGCTGGTGCGGCGGGTCGTCTGCGCTTCGCGGTAGACCAGCGGATCGGTCCCCGGCAGCGTGAAGCCGTACTGCTCGGGGTTGCGGAGGATCAGCAGCACCGCCATGAACTGCGCGACGTAATTTTGTGTTTCGTGCGGGAGCCGCAGACTCCAGAAGTCGGAGGTGCGCTGACGTCCGACGGCGCGTCCGACGCAGCCGTCGCCGCAGTT
>JBKJUD010000436.1:0-2794 GCA_046590735.1 Candidatus Eiseniibacteriota bacterium
AGGAGGCAAACGCGAAGAACATCTCGTTGTCGACGGCCTCGCCCTGCATCCCGTTCACCGAGCCCGGGCCGGGCAGGGCGATCTCGCCCACCTTGCTCGTATCGAGCTTGAACACCGAGAGGCTCGAGGTCGCATTGTGCATCCGCTCGACCACCAGCTGGTTGTCGACGATCTGCGCGTTGGACATCACGTCCTCGGATTCCGGCACGACGTCGCGGGGCTTCGACTTCTTCCCGGGGCCGTAGTCGACGACGATCACCTTGCCCTTGGGCGCGTTCGCGGTGGTGAGGAAGTAGAACTTTCCGGCGATCGCCTCGATGAAGGAATACTGCGCGTCGAATTCGGTGAACAGGGGATCCGGCTTGGCGTTGAGAGCGGTGCGGTCGAGAATGTAGATGTCGTTCTTCCGCTCTGAGCCGTGCGAAACCGAGAACACCAGGTAGCGCCCGTTGTGCGTCAGCCGCACGCCGGGACTGTCCGACTTGTCGCCCGGCGCCTCGAACACCATCGCGTCCAGCGCCTGCGGCGTCCCGAGATGATGGTAGTAGATGCGTCCCCAATAGTTCTCGTCGCCGGCCGGCACCGTGCCTGGTTGCGGATAGCGCTTGTAGTAGAATCCGTCGTTGTCGGGGCGCCACACGATCGGGCTGAACTTCACCCATTGCAGTTCGTCGGTGCGGTCGTGCCCGCTAGCGACGTCGCGGATGCGGATGATGTCGCGGTCGCTCCCCGCTACCCCGATCTTGTACGCGATCAGGCTGCCGTCCTTGCTCGGCTCGACGCCGGTGACCGCGACGGTGCCGTCCTCGGAGAGCGTGTTGGGATCGAGCAGCAGCCGCGGCGTCCCGTGGGCGCCATCCTTCACATACCAGCGCCCCTGGTTATCTGTCCCGGTGGCGCGCGAGTAGAAGTAGCGCGAGCCGCGCTTGACCGGGATGCTGGCGCGCGGCGTGCCGTGCAGCGCGGTCAGCCGGGCCCGCCACGCGTCGCGTCCGGGGACGGCGTCGAGAACGCGCCGGGTGACCGCGTTCTCCGCCGCCAGCCACGTGGTGGTGGCCGGCGAATCGAGGTCCTCGAGCCAGCGGTAGGGATCGGGAACCACGTGGGTGCCGTAGGTGTCGACCACCGCCTCGGTCAGGGCGGGCGGGTAGACAAGTTTCTCCGCGCGCACCGGCGCCACGCTCGCGCACAGCACAAGGCTCGCGGTCAGGCCGGCGAGGGCGAGGCCGCGCGGCACGCGCGCGACCTGGCGGAATCTACATCTCATAGGGAACGATCTCCTTCTCGGCACATTCGTCCGACCCCCGCTGGTGGACAGGAGTCAGGGGTGGGGGCGATTCGCAATTCGAGGACGACAGGGCCAACCATGCCAGAACCCGGAGCCTAGCCGGGTCATGCCGACTCTGTCCATGGTGGAGGCCCGGGCGCCCGTCGATTGACCGCCAGCGCGGGCCTCGGTATGCTCTCGCCGACTGGCGTCCCCCTCCACGCCACGCTACGGTGTGTGGGGCAGGGTCTGTTCGATCGGGTGGAGGAGGTTGCGTGACGCCGAACGGCGGCAGGGCGGCAGACAGCGGGACACCGCGACTCATCGGCGTCGCCACCGCAACACCGTCCCACAGTCTGACGCAGGACCAGGTCAAAGCGTTCACCTCGCAACTGTTCGGCGAACTGCTCCGCGAGGAGCCGACGCTGCTGGCGGTGTTCGATCACGCCGGCGTTGCGACGCGGCAGTCCAGCTTGCCGCTCGAGTGGTATGCCACCGAGCACGGCTGGCGCGAGACCACGGAGGCATACGTCGAGAGCGCGCTCGCCCTGATCGAAGAGGCCACGCGCGACGTCCTCGCGCGTTGCGGCCTGACCGCCGCCGACATCGACCACATCGTGCTCGTCAGCTCGACCGGGGTGGCCACCCCGAGTCTCGACGCGCGGTTGTGCAACCGGCTGCCCTTCCGCTCCGACGTGCGCCGCACCCCCATCTGGGGCCTCGGGTGCGCGGGCGGCGTGAGTGGTGTGGCCCGCGCGCGCGAATTCGCGCTGGCGCATCCCACCGCACGCGTGCTGCTGCTCGCCGTCGAGTTGTGCAGCCTGTCGTTCCAGAGTGGCGACGGCGACCGCCGCACGCTGGTGGCGGCGTCGCTGTTCGGCGATGGCGCCGCCGCCGCGGTGATCGCCGGACCGCAGGCGCCCGTCTCGCGCGCGTGGGGCGGCGTCGGCATTGCGCTGCGCGGCGCGCACAGCGTGCTGTGGCAGAACACCGAGGACGTCATGGGCTGGACCGTGGACGACAAGGGATTGCACGTCGTGTTCTCGCGCGACATTCCCACCATCGTGCGCGAGTGGGTGCGTCCCAGCCTCGACGCGTTCCTCGGCCAGTACGACGTCGGGGCGAACGAGACGCTGCGCGCCGTGCTGCATCCTGGCGGCCCGAAGGTGCTGGCGGCCTACCGCGACGCCCTCGGCCTTGGCGAACACGCCCTCGACCACTCGCGCGCGGTGCTGCGGGAGCACGGCAACATGTCGAGCCCCACGGCGCTGTTCGTCCTCGAGCGCACGCTGGCGGCCGGCGACATCGCCGACGGCGACGATGTCGTGCTCGGCGCGCTCGGCCCGGGATTCTGCGCGGAGTATGTGCTCGGCCGCGGCGTCACGGCGTAGGCGCCGTGCTCTCCCCGCCCGCCGTCGTCGCGATCGTCCTGCTGGCGCTGGTGGCCAACCGGATCGCGGAGTTGCGCGTGTCCTCGCACCATGAGCGCGCGCTGCGGGCGCGCGGCGCGCGCAGGATCGTCGTCGC
>JBKJUD010000464.1:0-4603 GCA_046590735.1 Candidatus Eiseniibacteriota bacterium
GTGGCGGTGAGCCGCGAGAACAGCGTGCCGGAGGCCGTCACCATGGTGCGCGGTCCCGCCGCCTCGGATAGCAGGAGCGTGCCCTCGAGTCCGGGTCCCCAGCGCGGCGCGTCACGCCCCGCCCAGATGCGCCACGTGCCGGGCGCCCACGAGAGATACGCGCGCGCGAGATTCTGCTCGAACTCGCGCAGGCCGAACAGGTAGTCGCCCTGCCAATGCTGCCCCTGTGCGGAGCGGCCGAACTGCCACTCCTCGGCCAGCGTGAGCGACCGTCCCAAGCGGACGAACGCGCGGACGCCGGCCCCGCCCCCCGGGGCCCACGCGAAGCTGGTGTCGGGGGCTGCGCGCACCAGCGGCGCCGCGTAGACGCTGGCGCGCGCGTGGGTGGCGTCGTCGCCGAATTCGAGCAGGGGCGCCACCTCCGCGCCGGCGAGTTCGCGGGCCCGCTCCGCACCAGGCAGCGGCGACTCCGCCACCTCGCGGGCCAGCAGGCGCAGGGCGCGCCGCATCACCGGATCCTCGCCGGCGTCCGGGTGCGCGGCGAGCGTGCGGATGAGCGCATCGGCGACATCCGCGCGCGCCCACGGCCGGGTCGCGGCCGGCAGCTCGGGGACCCAGCCGCGCGCGCGCAGCGACAGCACGTCGTCGGCGAGCACGTCGCCGGCGGCCAGGAACTCCGCGTGGCGGGCCGACGCCGCGCGCGGCGTCCAGCCCCCCGCGAGCACCGCGAGCAGGAGGGGGAGAAGCAGCGACGCGAGCGAACGGCACGGCGGCACGCAGCGAGGGGACACGGGATCTCCTGCACGGGGGGACGAAGGCGCGCCGTCTCCGGCCAGCGCCCGCGGATGCTAGGAACCCGCCGTCGGCACGTCAAGCGGACCGCCGCGGCTTTTGACACGGCGACCCGCCGTTGCTAGCGTGCGGGCACGACGAGGGCGCTAGTGTGCGGCGGAACGAGCCGCGTGCCGCGCGTCGCCCCGCAGCTCCGGAGGATCGCCGCCGATGGTCGTCGCCGCGCAGGACAGCACCGACATCCCGTACGCCCGGGCCTGGATCGATGACGAGGACATCGCAGCCGTCGTCGAGGTGCTGCGTTCCGACTGGCTGACCACCGGGCCGCGCGCGGCCGCCTTCGAGGCCGCGATGGCCGCCGAGGCCGGCGTGCCGCACGCGGTCGCGGTGAACTCCTGCACCGCCGCGATGCACGTGGCGCTCGCCGCCTGGGACATCGGGCCGCAGCACGAGGTCATCTCCAGCCCGCTCACCTTCTGCTCGTCGATGAACGTCGCCGTGCACCTCGGCGCCACGCCGGTGTTCGCCGATGTCGATCCTCTGACGCTCACCCTCGACCCGGCCGCGGTCGCCGCCGCGGTGACCGATCGCACCGGTGCCATCACCGCGGTGCACTACGGCGGGCATCCCGTCGACATGGATCCGCTGCGCGCGCTCGCCGCGCCGCGCGGCATCAAGCTGCTCGAGGACGCCGCCCACGCACTGTACGCGCGGTACAAAGGCCGCCCGGTCGGCGCGCTCGGCGACGCCGCCGCCTTCAGCTTCTACGTCACCAAGAACATCGTCACCGCCGAGGGCGGCATGCTGACCACCGCCGACGAGACCACCGCCGAGCGCGCGCGCCGCTTGAGCCTGCACGGCCTCTCGCGCGACGCGTGGAAGCGCTATCAGAAGGGCGGCTCGTGGGCGTACGACGTCGTCGAGATCGGGTACAAGTGCAACATGACCGACATGGTCGCCGCGCTCGGCGTCACGCAGCTCGCGAAGGGCGCACGTCTGCAGGACATCCGCCGCGCGCTGGTCGCCGTGCTCGATGACGGGCTGCGCGAGGTGCCTGGGGTCACACCGCTGGGCCGCCATTCCTGGGCCGAGCACGCCGAGCACCTCTACGTCGTGCGCGTCGATGCCGGCGAGGTGCCCGGCGGGCGCGACGCGCTGTCGGCGGCGCTCAACGCGCGCGGCATCGGGACCAGCGTGCACTTTCGGCCCGTTCACCTCACCACCGCCTACCGCGAGCGCTTCGGGTATCGCGAGGGGATGCTGCCGGTCGCCGAGAAGGCCGCGGGCGAAGTGCTCTCGCTGCCGCTGTACCCGCGGCTGACGCGCGAGCAGGCGCATCGCATCGCCGCGGTCACCGGCGAGGCGGTCGCCGCCCTGCGCGCGGGATAGCCCGCCGGGCAGCGAACGGCCGGCCGGGATGCGCGACGCCCCGGGGCGCGGAGACCGCCCCGGGGCGTCGGTGCGTGATGTGCGTGGGGCCGCGGGCTACTCCTGGCCCTTCCAGCGCGGCGGCCGCTTCTCGAGGAACGCGGTGAACCCTTCCATATGATCGCCAGTCGGTACCAGGTCATCGACGTAGATCTCGCCGACCCGCGCCAGCGCGTCCGGCAGCGGCTTGCCCGAAGATTCCTGCAGCGCCTTCTTCAGTGCCCGCAGCGCGGTGCCGGAGTACGACAGCAGGCGGCTGACCAGCTCGACGGTCTTGCCCTGCAACTCATCGGTGGGGACGGCATCGAGGACGAGGCCGAGGTTCTTCGCCTCCTCGGCGCGCACCTTCCCCCCGAGGAACAGCATTTCTTTCGCCCCCGGCCAGCCGATCCGGCGCGGCAGCAGCACCGCGGCCACCGGCGGGAAGATGCCGAGCGTGATTTCGGGCACCGCGAACACCGCGCGCTCCGACGCCACCACCAAATCGCAGCAGAGCATCAGCTCCATGCCGCCGCCCAGGCAGGCGCCATCGACCTCGCAGACGGTCGTCTGCGGCATGTAGAACACGGTATGGCAGAGCTGGCGGATCGAACTCACCATCAGCTCGGCGGGGTTCTCGGACTGTTCCTTGACGTCGGCGCCGGCGCAGAACGCCTTGCCGGTGGCGCGGAACAGTACGACACGAATCTCCGGGTCCTGGGCGATTTCCCCGCACGCCCGGTGCAGCCCGCGCATCAGAGCCAGCGAGACGACGTTGAGAGGGGGATTCTGCAGCGTGATCGTCACCGCGCCCGGGCCGGGCTGGTGCCGTTCGACGGTGAAGCCCGCGGTGTCCGCGGGGTGGGCGACGGTGGACGTGACGCTGTCCTGCATCGATGGATCTCCTTGTCAGGGGCCGGGCCGTCCGGGGAGAACGATGACGGCCGGGATCGGGACGTACCACTCCGTCCCGCACCCCGCGAGCCTAGCACATGGCCCCGACGCCCGGCGCCGCGAATGAGTCCGTGGGCAGGACCGCTGCCCGGCAGCCGGGGCGCCTGCGCTTGACCCCTGCCGGGGGCGACGGAATACACTGGCCTCCTCGTCGCCTAGGGCGCGGACACATCTCGTGTCCTTCCCCTGTATCCCGGTGTTGAGCCTCGTTGATCCGTGCGCGTTCACGAGGACGTGTCAGCGCCCAGGACGCCGGAGGCAGGCCGTGAATCGATCACGGGGCCGGGACGTCAGGTCGAACGCGCGCTCAGGGAAGGGTGGTTTGCATGACACACGCATCGAGACACATCCAGCGCGGGCGGAGCCATGGCGCGCTGCTGCTCGCCGCGGTGGCCGCATCGGCCGTGCTGGCGATCGGGGCTTCGCGGCCGATCGTGCGCGGCGACACGCCGCCCGCCGATGCGCCCAGCGGCACGATATCGCTGGCCATCTACAACTCCGGCACCGGGCTGGTCGAGGACACCCGCACGCTGCGCCTCGACGCGGGCGAGCAGGAGATCCGCTGGCCGGGGATTCCGCAGTCCATCGACGCCTCGTCGGTCCACCTGTTGCACACCGGCGGCGACATCGCGCTGCTGCAGCAAGCCTATCGCTTCGACCTCGCCGAATCCTTCCGCGCACTGCAGCTGCTGCGCGGGAAGACCGTCGTCGTCTTCACTGCGCAAGGCAAGCGCTACGAGGGCACGCTGTGGGCGTGGGACGGCCAGTCGCTGACGCTCGCCACCGACACCGGCCTGGTGATGATCCAGCAGTCGCAGATCGCCTCGGTGGAAACGCCGGTGCCGGAGCGCGCGCTGACCACCACGCCGACGCTGACCTGGCGGCTGTGGGCCAAGCGCGGCGGCGAGCAGAAGGTGACCGCCGCGTACCTCACCGGCGGCCTCACCTGGCACGCCGAGTACGTGCTCGAGGTGGACGAGAAGATGACGCGCGGCTCGCTGTCCAGCGCGGCCTCGGTGGAGAACACCTCGGGCGTCGACTTCCGCGAGGCCGCCGTGCACCTGGTCGCCGGGGACGTCAATCGCGGCCGGCACCCG
Source organism: Candidatus Eiseniibacteriota bacterium (assembly GCA_046590735.1). Taxonomy (GTDB): domain Bacteria; phylum Eisenbacteria; class RBG-16-71-46; order CAZEPH01; family CAZEPH01; genus JBKJUD01. The sequence goes on from JBKJUD010000464.1 coordinate 4,251, forward strand.
GGACCGATCCCGTACGACGCCATGCTGTCCGAGGGGGGCGTGGCCCGCTCGATGTCGAAGGCGCCGTCGCAGATGGAGGAGACCGGGCTCAGCGAGTACCACATGTACACGCTGAGCAACCCGGTCACGGTGCTCGACCGCGAGACGCGCCAGGTGGCGATGTTCAACGACGCGTCGGTGACGGTGCGCCGCAGCTACCGGTTCGAACCGGCGCGCGGCAGCGCCATCCAGACGCGCACACGGCCCGCCGGAATCGGCATGCCGAGCCCGTTGGCCTTGTCGTTGGTCACCTCGAGGCGCGTCTGGATGGCGCTGCCGCGCGCCGGTTCGAACCGGTAGCTGCGGCGCACCGT
>JBKJUD010000079.1:0-10805 GCA_046590735.1 Candidatus Eiseniibacteriota bacterium
CGGTGTTCGGGTCGCTGATGGTGGCGAACGTGTGGCTGCGCATCCTGCCGGCCCAGCAGCAGATGATCGACGCCACCACCGAGGGCCGGCGGCCCGACTACACGCTCAGCGACCGCGCCAAGCGCCGCTCGGTGCACAACAGCTACATGACCTTCCCCGTGCTGTTCATCATGCTGAGCAACCACTTTCCCGCCACCTACAGCTCGCACTGGAGCTGGCTGATTCTCGGGCTGCTGACGGTGGCGGGGGCCGCGGTGCGGCATACCATGATCGCCAAGGGAACGGCGCGGTGGTGGGCGCTGGCGCCGGCGGTCGCGGCGATGGCGATGGTGGTGGTGATGACCACGCCGATGGCGCGCGCGATTCCCGGCAGCGGCCCAGCGCCGGCCGCGCAGGCGCCGGCCTCGGCCGGCTCGCCCTCCTTCACGCAGGTCCGCGGGGTGCTGGCGTCCCGCTGTCAGGCGTGCCACTCGGCGCACCCCACCGACGCGGTCTTCACCGCGGCCCCCAACGGCGTGATGTTCGACGACCCGGTCGTGATCCAGAAGCTGGCGCCGCGCATCCTCGCGCGCGCCGTGCAGACCCGCACGATGCCGCTGGCGAACAGGACCGGCATGACCGAGTCCGAACGCGCCGTGCTCGGCGAGTGGATCGCCGCCGGCGCGCCGATCCGCTAGGGGTGCGAAGGGGAAAAATACGCGGGGCCGGCTCCGGTGGGAGTCGGCCCCTCGTGCATTCCCGCCGCCCCGCGGGCGGCCGCGCAGCTTCGGTTACTGGGCGAGGACGATTCGCCGCGTGGTGCTGGTGCCGTGATCGGTGAGGCGCACCAGATACACGCCGGAGACCACCGCGGCTCCGTTGGCGGCGCGTCCATCCCAGCGGATCTGGTAGGCGCCGGGCGCCTGCGATGTCGACGCACGGAGCGTCCGCACCAGGCGGCCGGAGGTGTCGAACACGCTCAACGCCGGCGCGGCCTGCGGTCCCGGCACGCGGTAGGCGAGCGTCACGCCGTCGCGCGCGGGGGTCGGCGAGACCACCGTCAGCGCCAGCGTGGCCGCCACGCCGGACGCGCCCTCGCCGCCGCCGATCGCGGTGACCGGGAGCGGCAGCGTCTGCACGCCGCCGGCTTCGTGGTAGCGCATCGCGAACTCCTGCTCGTAGAGCGCCGCGATGCGCGCGTCGTGGATGATCAGCGTGTTCTCATCGTTGACCGTGTTGGCGGCGTTCGACCAGTTGTGCGAGCCGGTGATCACCAGCGCGGTGGCCTGATTGTCGACGTCGCCGATCAGGTACTTGTGGTGGAGCAGGCCGCTGGGCAGGGCGTCCAGCTTGACGTCGGCGGGCGGACTGAACGGCTGGTTCCCGCCGATGCCGGTCATGTCGTTCCACTCCGAGTACTGGTCGACGCCCGAGTCGAACACGCCGTGCAGCGAGAAGGTGGAGGCGTATGGCTTGGCCTGGAAGGCGCCGGTGTAGCCGTCTTGCGTGTAGGTGAGGATGCAGAACAGCGCCGACTTCTGCAGCGAGTTGATGCCTGCCACGATCTTCGACTCGGTGCCGTCGGATGGACTCATGTACATCTCGATCGGGATGCCGTTGACGACGAAGGAGTGGGGTGTGTTGTCGCTCTTGCGGTTGCCCATCTTCGACAGCGTGGAGTTGGGGGTGTCGGTGGACGAACCCCACATCTCGTCGAACTCCAGCGTGAAGGCTTGGGCCAGAGCGTAGTCCTGGATCTCGATGGCGTTCTGCGCGTCGGTGTACAGGCCCGTGGACGTGCAGTTGGTCGAACCCGTCCACACCCAGTCGTTCGTGTTGCTGGCGTCCCGGCCGTCCACGACGATGGTCTTGTTGTGCATGATGCCGGAGGAGTGGTTGCCGCCGTAGACGCTGTTGATGGCCGGGATGCCGGCGGCGGTGAGGCGACCCATCTCGGTCTGGCTGTTGCCGGCGTCCATGATGAAACGCACCTTCACGCCCCTGTTCCAGGCGCTGATGATGGCGTTGGTGACGTTGGCGTAGGAGAACGAGTACAGGCTGATGTCGAGCGAGTAGGTCGCCGAGTTGATGCGATTGATCATCAGCGCGCCGAGGTCGGAGTTGCCGTAGGCGACCACGCCGTTCTGCGCGTAGGTGGGGTCGATCGACTTGTTGAAGTAGACATTGATGATGCCCGGCCTGTTCGACGGCGTGACGAGGGTGGCGTCACCGGTGATGGTGGCGATGCCCAGCGAGTCGGTCGTGGTGACCTTGTAGTGGTAGATCTGGTTGGGCACCAAGCCGGTGAGCTGCAGGCTGTGCGCGGTAGTGAGCGCCAGGTTCGAGACCACCGATCCGTAGGCGCTGGTGGTGCCGAAGTCGATGCGGCCGGTCGCGTTCTTGTCGGTGGTCCAGTCGATGGTGGCGGAGATCGAGTCCAGCTGCGAGAGGGTCGGCCCGTTGGTGATCGCGGGGCCGCGGCGGTACACGTCCCACGCGAAGCGCGGCTCGAGCTCGTAGCCGAAGTTGTAGGGTATCAGGTTGTCGAACTGCTTGAGAATGCCGACGATGCTGAAGGTGTCGCCGGGAGCCGGGGTGCCGTTGACCGGGCTGTCCTTGTCGATGAAGATCTGCAGCTGGTTGACGCTCGAGGCGTCGGTCACGTACACGGAGACGTTGCTGCCGCTGACCGTGCTCGGCCAGGTGCCGGAGACGATGTGGACGTTGTTGACCCGGACCAGGCGACCCTCGTTGGGTTCGGTGTAATTCGGGCGCATGGTGCCCACCGTGATCGAGTCGCAGGTCAGCACCATCGGTTCGGGGACCGGCTTGCCGCTGGCGTGCTTGACGTAGCTGGTGAGCGTGCTCAGCTCCGACATCCCGTTGAACTGGTCGATCTTGCCGGTGAGGGTCACCGAGTCGCCGAGCGAGAAGCGGTACAGCGACATGCCGTTGGTGGCGTGGAAGATCTCTACGCCGCCGGTGGCGTCCTGGATATAGATCTCGGTGCTGCCGGACTTGGAGTAGATCGAGTCGGGGACCGTCACCGTGCCGGTGATCGTGTAGCCCACCGTGCCTTTGCCGTTGACGTCACCGTTGGCGTTATTGGCGTGCATGGTGCTGATCGGGTTCTGGGCCAGCGCGGCAGGGCCGGAGGCGGCCACAGCGGCGAGGGCGAGGACGGATGCGGTCGCATGACGGCGAATCGTCCGGGACAAACGGGAGCCACACAACATGCGGCGGTACCTCCTGTGCTGGAGCGCGTGGGTGTCGGGAAACCGGAAGGGCAGTCGGGATTGCGGCGGTGCCGCCAGAGGGCCGGGCGAACTGACACCAAGTATAGCGGAAAGGCCCCTCCCGGCACCAGAGCGGGCGTGGGCGGGGGGCTAGCGGCGGTCCAGTGCGTCGATTTTCGCGACCCGCTTCTGGTGACGTCCGCCGGCGAAGGGGGTGGAGAGCCACACCGCGACCATGCGGCGGGCGGTGGCCCGGCTGACCGCGTTCGAGCCCATGACCAGGATGTTGGCGTTGTTGTGCTCGCGGGAGTTCCGGACGGTCATCAGGTCGTGGCAGAGCGCCGCGCGGATCCCGGGGACCTTGTTGGCCGCCATCGTGGACCCGATGCCGGCTCCGTCGAGCACGATCCCCCGCCCGGCGCGCCCGGAGGTCACCGCCTGGGCCACGGCCACTGCGATGTCGGGGTAGTCGACCGCGGCGGTGGAGTGGGCGCCGCAGTCCTCCACCGTGAAGCCGAGGTCGTCGCGCAGGTAGCGCAGGAGGGCCTGCTTCAGGGCGAAGGCGCCGTGGTCGCCGCCCAGCGCGATGCGCTTGGCGTTGGCGGGGGAGGCGCCGCCCGGCGCGCTGCCGGCAGCCGGGCCGGGCGCCGCGGCGTCGCGGAGCAGCTCGCGCACCTGCTGGCGGACGGTGTCTCGGAGGGACGGCGGGTCGGCGGGCATAGGTCAGGCAACCTAGCATCGCCCCGGTCCGGGGGTCAATTGCGGCGGCGAGAGGGTCCAGGGGCAACGTCTCCCCACCGGGTGGCGTCCCCCTCGTGCCCCATTTCTTGACAGCCTGCGGGACTCTTTCTAGGCTCGCAGCCAATCCCAGAGGCTCCCACACACGTGAAACGCCGCGATCTTGCTGCCCTGCTGCTCGAATATGCCAAGGCCTTCGGACTGGCGCTCGGGCTCGCTTTCATCATTCGCTCCACCGTCGTCGAGGCGTATCGCATTCCCAGCGGATCGATGCAGAACACGCTGCTGGTGGGCGATCGCCTGTTCGCCAACAAGTTCATCTACGGCGCGACCATCCCGCTCACCCACATCCGGCTGCCAGCGTTGCGGCAGCCGCGCGCCGGCGACATCATCATCTTCCAGTATCCGGAAGATCCCGAGACCGACTTCGTGAAGCGCGTGGTCGCCGTGGAGGGGCAGCTGGTGGAGATTCGCGCCAAGCAGGTGTATGTCGACGGCCACCACGTCGATGATGCCCGCACCGTCGTCCACGACGACCCACTGGTGCGCGGGCCGCAGCGCGACACGCGGGACTTCTTCGGCCCGATGCGCGTGCCGCGGGGATGCGTCTTCGTGATGGGCGACAACCGCGACAACTCCTACGACAGCCGCTATTGGGGTTTCCTCGATACGCGTCTGGTGCTGGGCCGCGCCGAGGTCGTGTTCTGGTCGTGGGACGAGGATCCGGAGACCCCCCTCACGCGACGCATCCGATGGGGGCGGATCGGACATGTGCTGGGATGAGTGGCGCCCCCCCCTCGCCGGAGCCACACAGCCAGCCAGGATCCGCGCCGGAACGGGATCCTGCGCCGGAGCCTGACAGCACGGCGGATCCCGAGCCGGCTCCCGGGACCGCACGCCGCGCGCCACCTGGACCGCGTCCGCCCAGTTTCGACGAAGCGGCCATCGGCTACCTCGACCCGCTCTACGGCATGGCGCTGCGCCTGACGCGCAACCCGGCGCGCGCCGGGGACCTGGTGCAGGACACCTTCGTGAAGGCGCTGCGACACTGGGCGCTGTTCCAGGAGGGCACCAACCTCAAGGCGTGGCTGTTCAAGATCCTCACCAACACCTTTTTCAACGACTACAAGAAACGCACCCGCGAGGGGCCGACCGTCGATTTCGATGAAGTGCAGGACTACTCGCTGGCGCTGGCCGCGCCCGCTGAGCCGGCCGAGGTCGACCGCGGCGGCCTGCCGCTGGCCATCTACCTGCGCGAGGTGATGGACGAAACGGTGCTCCAGGCGCTCGAGGAATTGCGCGAGCCTTTCCGCAGCGCGGTGCTGCTGGTGGACATCGAGGAGTTCAGCTACCAGGACGCCGCCGACATCCTCGGCACCCGAATCGGCACGGTGCGCTCGCGGCTGTTCCGCGGCCGCATGTTCCTGATGGACCGCTTGCGCGAGTACGCACGCGAGCAGGGGATTGGGCTGAGCGGGCAGCCACCGGGCGAGGTGGGGCAGCAGCGGTGAGTGCGTCGCCCGCGCCGCCGGCACACGTGGCGGCCCGCGCCGCGGAGTTGCGCGCGCTGCTCGCACACCACGCGCATCGCTACTACGTGCTCGACGCGCCCGAGATCCCCGACGCCGCGTTCGATGCCCTCTTCCGCGAGTTGCTGGCGCTCGAGGCCGAATATCCCGCGCTGGCCACGCCGGACTCGCCGAGCCAACGCGTGGGCGGGGCGCCCAGCGCGGCGTTTGCGCCGGTCAGACATCCGCGGGCGATGCTGTCGCTGGCCAATGCGTTCGGCGCCGAGGAACTGACGCGCTGGGACGAGCGGGTGCGCCGGTTGCTCGGCGCGTCCGACCTCGAATACGTCGTCGAGCCGAAGATAGACGGCTTGGCGATGGCTCTGACCTACGTCGACGGCGTGCTCGCGGTGGGGGCGACCCGTGGCGACGGCACCACCGGCGAGGATGTCACCGCCAACGTGCGCGCGGTACGCTCGGTGCCGCTGCGGCTGCGCGGCGAGCACGTGCCCGCACGGCTCGAGGTGCGCGGCGAGGTGTACATGACGCGCCGGGCCTTCGAGGAACTCAACGCCGCGCGCGAGGCGCGCGAGGACGCGCCCTTCGCCAACCCGCGCAACGCCGCGGCGGGTGGCGTACGACAGCTCGACCCGCGTCTCACCGCCGAGCGCCGCCTGAGTTTCCTCGCCTACCAGATCGGGCTGATCGAGGGCATGCGGCTCCCGGACACGCAAGGCGAGGCGCTCGAACGGTTGCACGAGTGGGGCTTCGTGGTGAATGAGGCGAATGCCGTGCTGCACGACCTTGCCGCGGTGCAGGCGTTCTGCGAGGCGTGGGGCGCGCGGCGCGCCGAGGCGGCGATGGATACCGACGGCGTGGTGGTGAAGCTCAATCGGGTTGCCGAGCAGGAGATGCTGGGGGTCGCGGGCCGCGAGCCGCGCTGGGCGATCGCCTACAAGTATCCGCCCGAGGAGGCCGAGACGGTGCTCGAGGACATCGCGATCAGCGTCGGCCGCACCGGGACGCTGAATCCCGCGGCGGTGCTGCGGCCGGTGCGGGTGAGCGGGGTCACGGTGTCGAACGCCGCGCTGCACAACGCGGATTTCATCCGCGACAAAAACATCCGCATCGGCGACCACGTGATGGTGCAGCGCGCCGGCGAGGTCATCCCCGAGATCACCCGCTCGCTGCCGGAGAAGCGTACCGGTGACGAGCGCGTGTTCGTGATGCCGGCGACCTGTCCCTCGTGCGGATCCGCGGTGGAGCGCGCGGAGGGCGAGGCGGCGCACTACTGCAGCGGGGCCGACTGCCCGGCGCAGCGGCTCGAGCGCCTCAAGCACTTCGTCTCGCGCGGCGCCATGGACATCCAGGGCATCGGCGAGAAGGTGGCCGAAAAGCTGATCGATGCCGGCCTCGTGCACACCGGCGCCGATCTCTACACGCTCACCGACGACGCGCTGCAGCCGCTGTTCCAGGACAAGTCGCGCGCGAACCTGCTGGCCGCCCTCGCCGCGTCGCGGCAACGCCCGGTGGCCGCGGTGGTGTACGCGCTGGGCATCCGGCACGTCGGCACGGTCACCGCAGAGCAGTTGGTCGACCACTTCCACTCGCTCGCCGCGCTCGCGGCCGCGAGCGAGGAGGAGATTGCCGCGGTGCCCGGGATCGGGCCGGTGATCGCGGCCAGCGTCGCGCACTTCTTCGGCACCGCGGACGGCCGCGCGTGGGTCGAGAAGCTGACCGCGGCCGGCGTGCAGGTGGAGGTGGCCGAGGCGGATCGCAGCGGCCCGGCGCCGTTGGCCGGCCGCGAGTATGTCATCACCGGCACGCTGCCCGGCATCACGCGGCCGGCGGCGGCGCTCCAGCTCAAGGCGCTCGGCGCCAAGGTGAGCGAGTCGGTGAAGAGGACGACGACCGGATTGATCTGCGGCGAGGACCCGGGAGCCAAGCGCGAGAAGGCGGAGAAGTATGGCGTGCCGATCCTGGGACCCGAGGACTTTCGCACGCTGGTGGGCGAGTGAGCGGGGTGCGGCGCGTTCTCACCTTCGACCTGTGGCATACCCTGCTCGATGACGCGTTGGCGGACGAGCGCCGGGCCGCACGCACGGGACTCCTGCGCGCGGCGCTGGCGGCGCACGGGATCGCCGCCAGCCTGGCGCAGGTCGAGGACGCCTTCGCGGCGTGCACCGCGACGCTGATGGCGGCGCGTCGCACCGATCCCCGCGATCGCGGACCGCGCGCGCAGTGCGGCCAGTTCCTGCGGGCTCTCGGGGCGGATTCGACCCCCGCGATTCTCGACGCGCTGCTGGTCGCGCTCGGCGAGGCTCTCGCGGGGGAAGCCCCGGCGCCGTATCCCGGCGTTGTCGAGACGCTGGCGGCGCTGGCGCCGCTGGCGCCATTGGGCCTGGTCTGCAACACCGGATGGTCCGGCGGGGCGGCGTTGCGGCCGGTGCTCGCGCACCGCGGAATCCTGCCGCATATCAGCGCGCTCGCCTTCAGCGACGAAGTGGGCTGGGGCAAGCCGGACTCGCGTATTTTCCGCCACTGCCTCGCCGGACTCGGCCACCGCGACGCGTCGACGCTGTTGCACGTCGGCGACTCGCTGCCGGCCGACATCGCCGGCGCGAAGCGGCTCGGCGCCCGCGCCTGCTGGATCGCCGAGGCCGGCGCGGACACGGACGCCGCGCTCGCCGCCTGCGACCCGCTGCTGCGGCCGGATCTCGTCTTCCCTTCCGTCGCGGCGGCGCGCGAGATGCTGGTCCAGTGGACCCGCGGGGAACTCTTTCCGGGGTGAACCCCGGCCGCGGCCCGCCGCATCCGATTCCGGCGGCCGCGCGGGCGCGAGAGCGCGGCGGGACCAGTTCAATCGATCGTGCGGCGCTTTCCCCTGCTGCTGGCCCGGGCTATAGTCCGCGGCCTGCCCCTCCCGGACCGGCCTGTGGTCCGCTCGTCCTGTAAGGAGCTTTTCCGTGGCGCCACAACTTGCCCGCCTGCTGCCCGCCGTTCCCACGCGTCCGCGCGCGGGGATCGCCTTTGCCGCGCTCGTCCTGCTCGCCGGTGCCATGGTGTCGGCCGGATGCGCCAAGAAAGGCGGCGCCGGCGGCCACGCCGGCTTCCAAATGCCGCCGACCCCGGTCGAGACCGCGCCGGTGTCCACCGCCCGCCTGTCCGATCGCTTCGTCGCGGTCGGCAGCATCGAGGCCCGCGACATCGTCGACTTGACCTCGCAGATCTCCGCGCCCGTGCGGGCCTTCCACTTCACCGAGGGCGGCCGCGTGCGCCAGGGTGCGGTGCTCGTCGAGTTGGCGGGCGATGACCGCCGGGCGCAGAGCACGCGCGCCGAGGCGCTGGTCGTCCAGGCCAAGGCCGAGCGCGATCGCGCGGAGCACCTGCGGCAACAGGACGCGGTGTCGGCGTCGACGTGGGAAGCGGCGGACGCCGGCTACCAGGTCGCCCGCGCCAACGCCGCCGTCGCCCGCGCGGAGTGGGAGAAGACGAAGATCCGCGCACCGTTCTCCGGGTCGATCGGGATTCGTGCGGTGTCGAAGGGCGCTCTGGTCAAGCCCGGCGACGTGATCGCGCAACTGGCGCGCATGGACGTGATGAAGGTGAGTTGCGAGGCCCCCGAGCGCTATCTCGGCTCGCTGCACGCCGGCGATCCCGTGAGCCTGACCACCGCCGCGTATCCGGGCCGGACGTTCTTCGGGCGGATTCGCGTGGTGGAGCCGATGGTCAACCCGGAGACCCGCACCGTGCAGGTGGTCGCCGAGGTGCCCAACGGGGACGGGCAGCTCAAGCCCGGCATGTCTGCCAACGTCTCGGTGACGCTCGCGGAGCGGCCCGACGCGCTCGTCGTGCCCGACGAGGCGATCTTCGCCGAGGGCGCGCAGACGTTCGTCTACGTCGTGCTGGGCGACAGCATCGTGAAGAAGACGGCGATCGAACTGGGCGCGCGCGAGCAAGCACGGGCCGAGGTGGTGAGCGGTCTGAACGCCGGCGAAAAGGTTGTCAGCGCCGGCCACCAGAAGCTGTTCGATGGCGCCAAGATCCAGCCCTTGCCGCCCGGTGGCGCGGCGTCCCCGCCGGCGGGCGCGGCCAAGACCGGCGGCAGCAGCCGATGAAGCTGTCCGAAGTCTCCATCCACCGCCCCGTCCTCGCCACCGTCTTCTCGCTCGCCATCCTGCTGTTCGGGATCGTGTCGTATCTGCGCTTGCCGGTGCGCGAGTATCCCGACATCGACACGCCGGTCGTCTCCGTTACCACGTTCTACCGCGGCGCCAGCGCGCAGGTGGTGGAGACCGAGATCACCAATGTGCTCGAGGAGCAGATCTCCACCATCGAGGGCGTGAAGCTGCTCACCTCGAAGTCCGGCGAGCAGGTGTCGAACATCTCCATCGAGTTCACGCTCAACCGCGACGTCGACAAGGCGGCCAACGACGTGCGCGACCGCGTCTCGCGCGCGCGCGGCGCACTGCCGGTCAACGCCGACGAGCCGGTGGTCGCCAAGCAGGACGTCAACGCCCAGCCCATCGTCTGGCTCGCGCTGTCCGGCGAGAAGCAGTCGTCACTGGCGCTCGCCGACCTCGGGCGCAATGTGCTGGCCGAACGCATCCAGCGTCTCGAGGGCGTGGGCGCGGTGATCGTCGGCGGAGACCGCCGCTACGCGATGCGGGTGTGGCTCGACCCCGCGCGGCTCGCCGCCTACGACCTGACGGTCTCCGACGTGAACCAGGCCATCCGCGACGAGAACTCCCGCATCCCCTCCGGCCGCGTCGAGGGCACGGGCCGCGAGTTCTCGGTGCAGACGCAGGGCGACCTGTCCACCGCCGCGCAGTTCGGCGCCATCACCATCGCCGAGCACAACGGCGTGCTGGTGCACTTGCGCGACGTCGCGAACGTGGAGCTGGGCGCCGACGACACCCGCTCGCGGGCCCGCTACAACGGCAAGCCGGCGATCGGGCTGGGCATCGTCAAGCAGCAGAAGGCGAGCACCGTGGACGTCGCCGACAACCTGCGCCGCGCCCTGCCCGAATTGCGCAAGCTGCTGCCGCCGGGCGTGAAGATGGAGGTGGCGTACGACTCCTCCGAGTTCATCAAGGACTCCATCCGCGACGTGGTGAAGTCGCTCGCGATCGCCTTCGCGCTGGTGTTCCTCGTCGTCTTCCTGTTTCTCGGCAGCTTTCGCGCGACGCTGATTCCCGCGGTGGCGATCCCGGTGTCGGTGATCGGGACGTTCACGGTCACCTACTTCCTCGGCTTCTCGCTGAATATCCTGACGCTGCTGGCGATGGTGCTGGCGATCGGACTGGTGGTGGACGACGCCATCGTCATGCTCGAGAACATCCAC
>JBKJUD010000105.1:0-3652 GCA_046590735.1 Candidatus Eiseniibacteriota bacterium
GCGAGCCGGGTCGCCGCGATGCGGGCGCACAGCCAACACCGCACCCTGCAGGCATTGCCCGTACAGCTCGAACGGCCGATCGCGCATTCGCCGCGCATTCTGGACCGCGAGGTCCGCGTACCGCGCCGCATCGTCGTAGCGGCGCAGCATCAGGGCGCAGCACGCCAGGCTGAAGGCGACCGGCCCGCGCGCGCCCAGGCCCGGCGGGCAGAACGCGTAACAGTTGGCGAAAGGCTGCAGGAGCTCGTACAGGCGCTGCGCCGCGCCGGCGTGCCCGCAGGCCAGCGCCGCGACCGAGAACATGGCCATCGCGTTGAACCACAAGTTGTCCTGGCGAAGGCTGCTGAAGCCGGTGGCGCCGAAGCGATCCAGTTCCGCGCGCGCCTCCTCGGTGCGATCGCCCTCGGCCAGCGCGAGCGCCAACGCGGCGCTCCAGCCCTGGATGGCAGGGTATTGCACCGCGAAGCCGCGGAACGCGGACTCGAGTTCGGCCTGACGTCCCTGGAAAAAACGCACGATGCCCATCTGGCCGCCGTAGATCATCGCGCTGTTGCGGTCCTCGGCGCGCTGGCCGATCTCCAGCGCCGCTGCGGCCGCCCGCTCGGCCTCGGCCATGTCGCCGTCGAGCATGCGCTGCATCGCGCGCAGCATCAGGCCGTACCAGAGGTGCTGCGCCTCGCGCATCTCGTCGGCGAGTCGCTGGTAGCCGTCGATGCAGGCGTCGAGCACGTCACGATCGGTGCAGGTGCTGAAGTCGAAGAAATGAAGCACGTGGGCGTTGAGCATCGCGGCCCGGCTGCCCGAAGCCTCGCCCAGCGCCACACATTCCCGCACGTGCTCGAGGTGGCTGGCGCCGTGTTGCGGGCGTACCGCCGCGACGCACTTGACGGCCGCCGCGGCCGCCGCGGCGACGGAAGGACCCAGCTTGGCGCTGAACGCCACCGCCTCGTCGGCGACGTCGGTGCAGTACTCCCAGGCCTCCGTGCAATACAGCTCCAGCGCCATGCGCGCAGCGATGCGCGAGCGTAGTTCGGGATAGTCGTCCCCGACCGCGCGTCGCGCGTCGCGCAGCAGGCGCAACAGCGTCATGTCTGCGACCAGGTTGGCCCACCACGAGGCGCCGAAGCTCACCGATCCCAGGCCCAGCGCCGCACGGGCCTGCTCAGGCCCCAGCCCGGCGCCGCGCGCCTCATCGGCGACCGCGACATAGGTTTCACGCGCGCGCTGCGAGTCGCCGGCACAGCGCAGCGCATCGGCGAGGCGCAGACGCAGGTCGACACGGCGCGCAGGATCGTCCCGGCACAGCGCAGCGGCCTCGATGGCGTGCCTCAGATGCGCAACCGTTTCTTCGTAGGCGAAGCGCGTCGAAGCCGATTCGCCGGCCGACAGGCTGTAGCGCAATACGCGCTCGGCGGTGTCAGGCGCGAGGCTCCGGCGGAAGTGATGCGCCAGCTCGACGACCGGCGGCACGATGCCGGCGTCCGCCTCGAGCACCTCGCCGACGCTGCGATGCGCAGCGACGCGCTCGCCGTCGGACAGGTGCTGGTACAGGGTTTCGCGAATCAGGGCGTGCACGAAGCGCCAGGCCTCGCCGACGTGCGCGGGACGCTCGAGCACCCGGGCCGAAACCGCCTCTTCCAGCAGTGCGTGCAAGGTCGCCATCGATACGCCCGCGACGCGCGACAGCAAGGCCGCGTCGAAGGAGCGGCCGATCACCGCCGCCGACTCGAGCGCGCGCATGCACGGCCGCGACAGATTGCTCAGGCGTCGCTCGATAACCTCGCTGACGCCCTCGGGCAGGCCGAGCGCTTGCGGGTCGGTCTCCTGCACCCAAATGCTGCGGAACTGCAGAGCGCCGCGTTCGATCATGTGGCGGAACAGTTCGCCGGCGAAGAACGGGTTGCCTTCCGACTCGCGCGCCAGGCCCTGCGATACCGCGCCGGGCAGCGGGCTGCCGGCGAGCACGTCGAGCAGGCGCTGCATGTCGCGCTCGTGCAGGCCTCGCAAGGCCACGCGCTCGACCGCCGGTTCACGCCGCAGGTTCGACAGCATCGACATCAGGGCATGCCCGGGTCCCACCTCGGCAACGCGATGCGTGCCGATCAACAGCAGCCGCATGCCGGTGAGGTCACGACCGAGCGCCGCCAGCAGGGCGAGCGAAGGCCGGTCGGCCCAGTGCAGATCGTCGAGGATCAAAACCAGCGGCGCCTCGCGAGCAGCCTCGCGAAGGAAGCTGCCGACGGAATCGAACAGCCGGAAGCGCGCGTGCTCGCTATCCGGTGAGTCCGGGAGCGTCGGGTCCAGGCCGGGCAGCAGGTGGCGCAGTTCCGGGACCATCTGCACGAGGTCCGGGGCGCCGGGCCCCATCTGGGCACGCAGCGCCGGCGCGTCGCGCGAACGCGCCAGCGCGCGCAGGATCTGGATCCATGGCCAGTAGGCGGGTGCGCCCTCGCCTTCGTGACAGCGCCCCACCAGCACCTGCAGGCCGGCCGCACGGGATTCGCGCGCAAACTCCTCCGTGATGCGGGTCTTGCCGATTCCCGGATCGCCGCCCATCAGGATCATTCTGCCCTGCGCGTTCTGCGCGGCGCGAAGGCCCGTGCGCAGCACCGCGAGCTCGCGTGCGCGCCCGAAGAAGTTGGTCGTCACCTCGTCGGCCTCCGAGGGCGCGGCCTTCGGCTCGTGCGCCGGCTCGGCGATGCGCGACAGACGTGTCGCGATGGCCGTCGCCCACCCGGGCTCGCCGGGTGTGGACGGCGTCGCCATTTCGGACAGCAGGAGGTCGACCGTCTCCACTAGCAGCACGCGGCGCGGCTGCGCCTCGAGGCGACCCGCCAGCGAGCGCAGCAGCAGGAGCAGGGCGTGCAGGTCGCCGTTCGCGTCCCGCTTCGCGGGCGACGCCAGGCCCGCCCCGAAATCACCGAGCTTGGCGCGACCGTCCGCGGTCACCCAGATCGAGGCGGCCTCGAGTTCGAGGCCGAAGGTTTCGCGGGCGTGTGCGTGCGCCAGGGCTTCGCACAACTGCCGGGCAAGCCCGAGCACACCGTCGACCGATTCCGGTAGCTGGGCCAGCAGGGGCGCGCCGTCCGCGTACTCGCAGACCAGGAACGGCGCCTCGTCCTCGGTTGCCAGGTCGAGCAGGGCGAACAATCCCGGATGCTCTCCGAGCCGGGTCGCCGCGCGGGTGGCGCGACGCAGCCATTCCTGCGCGCCGATCTCGGCCGTGAACCGCGTGAGCATGACGTCGCGGTCCAGGCGCACGTCGCGCACAAGGTAGAGATGGCGCAGCTCGGTGCTGTCGACCCGGCGCAGGACACGGTAGCGGCCACGGCCCAGCAGGGCGCCCGGCACTTCGGCGCCCTCAACCTGCCCTGCGGGATCCTGCCTCGACGTCATCTCATCTCCCGGCCCCAGCCCAGCTCGCGTCGCGTGAGGCACGCACGAAAGGGGCCGGGATAAGAGCGGCCTCTCCCGGTGCTCGCCCTCATCGAAACCTGCGGCCTACGCTACCCCAACGCCATGCCGTTCGCCGGGTCGCGGCTCATGCGGACCAGGTCACCGGTTCAAGCGCTTTCTTGAGGAACGGGATCATCACGTCGGCCTGCGACCATCCCCATTGGAAGGCCTGGTCGAAGTCCTCGGGAGACGGCAG
>JBKJUD010000180.1:0-5322 GCA_046590735.1 Candidatus Eiseniibacteriota bacterium
TGTGGCGGGCGGCCGCCGGCAGCGCCGGGGCGGCCCGGAAAACGGTTGCGGCGAGTATACCGGGCGGCGCGGCGCTTGGGGGCGCCGGGTGGCCGCGGTCCCCTGCTAGGGCCGGGCGGGCGCGAGGACGCGGGCCGCGACGACCGGGTCGGCCGGCAGCCGCAGCCAGGTGAGACGCGGCGCGAGCAGGCAGTTGGCGCCGAAGCGCGCCGGCGTCAGCGGCTGGCTGACCGCGTCGAGCAGTTCCCGGAGCGCCGGGGTGGCGAGCGCGGCCCGCGCCGCCGCCACCGAGGCCGCCGAGCGGTCGGCCGGGGCCGCGGTGCTGAAGCGCGCCAGCACCCACGCGTTGGACTGCAGCTTCTCGTGGCCGGCGCGCCCGCGGTGCTCGAGCAGCAGGCGGCTGCCGATCGGATCGCTGAGCCCCAGACGATCGACCAGATGCACCGAGGGTCCCGCCAGCGAGCCGGTCAGGCCGATGTTCGGATGCGAGGCGACCAGGCGCACCCCGCCGTCGATCGCGGGCAGCAAGGGGTAGATGCGCACCTCGTCCCGGGTGAGCGTGCGCGCCTGCGGCGGATCGGCCCGGTCGACGAGCACCCAGCGCGTGGTGTCCCCGGGCGCCCACACCGCACCGCGGCGGAGCGCGCCGCCGACGGCGGCGGGATCGGCCGCCATCGCCCGATAGCCGCGGCCGGCACGCCCGAACGGTGTGTCGAGGAAGTCGGCGGCGGCGACCGGGTGCGGGCGGGCCGCCTCCGCGGTGTAGAACCCGCGCTCATCGGCGATGCCCCGTGGGCCGACCCCGCCGGCATACGGCACCCGGAGCGCCACGGCGGCGAGCACCGCCCACAACACGCCGGCCATCGCCGCGCCGCCGCGCCACGCATCGGCGAGCCCGCGCGGCCGGCCCGCGGGCAGCGCGACGACCGCGACGGCGGCGCACAGGCACGCCCACGACGGCAGCAGCAGTCGCGCGTGCATGAAGTCGCCGCCGACGCGGACGACGTAGGCCGCGTGCAGGACGCCGGCCACCAGCCAGATCCAGGACAATCGCGGCTGGGTTCGCGCGCCGCCGCCCGGCCCGCGCGCCGCGGTCTCCGCCACCACCACGATTGCCACGCAGGCCAGTGGCGCCCAGAGCAGATACGGCGCGACGAAGTCGGCGAGGTAGCCGAATCCGCGGCCCCAGGCCGCCAAGCCGGCCTCCTTGGCCAGCGCGGAGTTCGGCACCAGCGCGGCGAAGTAGCCCGCACGGAAGATCTCGTAGGCGAAGGGCAGCGCCAGCGCGCCGATCCAGAGAGCCCACTGGGCGTGGTGGTGCTGCGGGCGGCTCGCCCCGGTGCGCGGCCGGGCGCGCAGGACGGCGCTGAGCGCCACCAGGACGACGGCGGCGATGCAGCCGAGGTCGGGATGCACCAGCACGCCCGCGCCGACCAGCGCCCCGCTGAGCGCCACCTCGCGACGGCCGACGCGCTCCAGCGGATCCCGCGCGGCCAGGCGCGCCAGCGCCCAGGCGCTCGCCCCCACCCACGCGAGCATCAGCCCGGTCTCCAGGCCGGAGGTGGCGAAGTCCCACACCGGGGGCAGGCAGACCAGCAGGATCGCCCCCAGCGGCACCCGCAGCGACACCGGGCGCGCGCGCGTCGCGGCCATCCCGGCAGCCTGCAGCAACACGACGCCGAGGGTGGCGCACAGCAATCCCAGCACGCAGGCCGCGGTGGCGGGCGGCAGGCCCACGGCGCTCGCCAGCCAGAGGATCGCGACCCACAGCGGATTGGTGAACACCTCGACGCGCTCGAGCAAGTTGAAACGCGGGCCGAACCCCGCCCGCAGGAACTCCACCACGCGCAGGCAGATGAACGCATCGTCGCAGAGCCAACGTCGCTGGAATCCCAGCACCAACAGCAGCGCCGGCGCCACCATCAGGGTTCCCGCCGTCAACGCACGTCCGGCGGCGCGATCGCCCCGGCTTTCCGCCGCGACGGACGCCGCGCGGCGCCGCGCGGCGCCCCGGCTCATCCCGTTCTCCCGGTCATCGCCGCGCCCGTTCCCCTAGGACGCCTTCCGCAAGTCGAGCAACCGGGTGGCGATCACCAGCCGCTGGATCTCGCTGGTGCCCTCGTACAGCTCGGTGACGCGGATATCGCGGTAATAGCGTTCGACCGGATAATCAGCGACGAACCCGTAGCCGCCGTGGATTTGCCCGGCCTTGTGGGTGATGCGGGTCGCGGCCTCGGTCGCGTACAACTTGGCCTGTGCCGCCTCGAGCGTCACCGTTCGGCCCTGGTCCTTGAGCCAGGCGGCGCGCATCACCAGCGCGTAGGAGCCATCGAGCCAGCGGCGCATGTCGGCGATCATCACCTGGATGGCCTGGAAGCGGCTGATCGGGCCGCCGAACGCCTCGCGCGCTTGCGAGTAGCTCACCCCCGCCTCGAACGCCGCGCGCGCCACCCCCACCGCCTGCGAGCCGACGCCGATGCGGCCGCCGTCGAGCGAACTCATGGCGATGCCGAACCCCTCGCCCGGGCCGCCCAGCATCGCGCGGGCCGGCACGCGGACGTCCTGGAAATTCAGTTCGGTCGTGGGCGAGCACATGATGCCCATCTTGTTCTCCACCGTGCCCACCGACACACCCGGCGAATCCATCTCGACGAGAAACGCGCTCATCCCGCGCGGACCGCGCGCCTTGTCGGTCATTGCGTAGGCGATGCAGAACTGTGCGACATTGCCATTGGTGATGAAGATCTTCGAGCCGGTCAGCACGTAATCGTCGCCGTCGGGCACCGCGAGGGTCTCGATGTGGCCGGCGTCGCTGCCGGCGCCGGGCTCCGAGAGCCCGAAGCACCCGAGCACCTCGCCCGAGCACAGGCCCGGCAGGTAGCGACGCTTCTGATGCTCGGTGCCGAACTTGAGGATCGGCGGCGCCACCAGCGAGTTGTGCAGGCCGACGTTCATGCTCACGCCCATGCTGGCGCGGGCGATCTCCGCGGAGACCAGTGCGTAGGTGACGTAGCCCAGGCCGGTGCCGCCGTACTCCTCGGGCACGGTCAGCCCGAGGAAACCCATCTCGCCCATCTGGCGCACCAGCGCGGCGGGGAATGCGTGGTCCGCCTCGAGCTGCGCGGCGACCGGGGCGATTTCCTGCTCGGCGAACTCGCGCGCGAGGTCGCGCACCTGCTGCTGGTCCTCGGTGAGCGTCAGCGTGAACGGCATGGGCCCCCCCGTGCGAATCGGATCGGATCGGCCGCGCGCGTCAGCCGGCGCGGCGTGCGCCTAGTGGCGCTGCAGGTTCTCGACAATCATGGCAATGCCCTGTCCGCCGCCGATGCACGCGCTCACCACGCCGTAGCGGCCGTTGCGGCGGCGCAGCTCCAACATGATCGACAGCAGCAGCCGCGTGCCGGTGGCCGCGAGCGGATGGCCGATCGCGATGGCGCCGCCGTTGACGTTGGTCTGCTCGCGCGGCAAGCCGAGTTCCTTCTCCACCGCGAGGTACTGCGCGGCGAACGCCTCGTTGACCTCGAACAGGTCGATGTCGTCGAGCGCGAGCTGCGCGCGCCGCAGCGCTTCCCGGATCGCCGGCACTGGGCCGATGCCCATGATGTCCGGTTCCACGCCGACGCTGCACGAGGTGACGACGCGCGCCATCGGCGTCCAGCCGCGCTCGGCGGCGTGCGCGGCGGTGGTGACGAGCACCGCGGCGGCGCCGTCGACGATGCCGGACGCGTTGCCGCCGGTGACGAAGCCTTGCGGGTCGAACGCCGGGCGCAGCTTGGCCAGCGCCTCGTAGGTGGTGTCGGGCTTGTAGTGGTCGTCCGCGTCGAACATCACCGTCTCGCGTCCGCGCTTGACCGCAATCGGCGCGATCTCCTCTGCGTGCTTGCCGGCGGCGGCGGCCTCGCCGGCGACGCGGAAGCTGCGGATCGCGTACTCGTCCATCTCCTGGCGGGTGATGCTCAACTTGCGCGCGAGGTTCTCGGCGGTGCCGGCCATGTAGCAGCCGCAGTAGGTGTCGAGCAGGCTGGCCATCAGCAGGTCCTCGACCTGCGCGTGGCCCAGCCGGAAGCCGGTGCGCGCCTTGCGTAGCACGTGCGGGGCCTGCGTCATGTTCTCCATGCCGCCGGCGAGCACGGTGCGCGCGTCGCCCAGGCGCAGCAGCGCGGAGGCCTGCGCCACCGCCTCGATGCCCGAGCCGCACAGACGGTTCACGGTGAGCGCCGGCTTCTCCACCGGCACGCCGGCCTTGAGCGCGACGTGGCGGGCGCCGTAGATCGCGTCCGCGCTGGTCTGCAGCGCGTTGCCCATGACGGTGTGGTCGATGAGCGTGGGGTCGACGCCGGTGCGCTCGAGCGCGGCGCGCGCGGCGTGGGCGCCGAGTTCGATCGCTGAGATGTCGGCGAACGCGCCGCCGGGCGCGCCGGAACCGGTCTTGCCGCCCGAGTACTCCGCCATCGGGGTCCGCGCCCCGCCCAGGATCACGACGTCAGGAAACTGCGACACGGCAGGATTCTCCTTCGGGATGGGCCCCGCGTCACGCGGATCACACACGCGGCGGCCGCGGGGCGGACAGCGATCGACGCGCGCAACACTACGCCATGTCGCGCGCCGGGGTCAGGGGAAACCGCGGTGGACCACGCAAGTCCGGCGGCTGCCGCAGGACGCGGGGCTACTTCCCGCTGAAACTCGGCGCCCGCTTCTCCACGAAGGCGCTGAGCCCTTCGCGGGCGTCGGCCGTGCTGAAGGCGAGCCCGAACAGCGCCGCCTCCAGGCGAGAGGCCTCGTCGAAGGGCACGTCGCCGGCCGCCAGCGTCACCTGCATCTGCGCGCGGATGGCGAAGCGGCTCTTCGCCGCGATGTCCTTTGCCGCTTGTTGCGCAGCCGCCAGCGCCTCGGCCGGCGTCTCGAACACCGCGTTGACGAGGCCCATGGCGAACGCCTCGTCGGCGGAAATCTGCCGGCCGGTGAGCAGCAGGTCGAGCGCGCGGCCGCGGCCGATCACCCGCGGCAAGCGCTGCGAGCCCGCGTAGCCGGTCATGATCCCGAGGTTGACTTCGGGCTGCCCGAGCTTTGCGTTCTTCGACGCGTAGCGCAGCGTGCACGCCAGCGCCAGCTCGCAGCCGCCGCCCAGCGCGAAGCCATTGATCGCCGCGATGACCGGACGGCCCAGCGTCTCCAGCCGGCGGAACGTCGCCTGGCCCTTGAGCGCGAAGAACTGCGCCTGCTCCGCGCTCAACCCCGACATCATCGCAATGTCGGCGCCGGCGACGAACGCCTTGTCGCCGCTGCCGGTGATGACCACCGCGCCCACCGTGCTGTCCGCCT
>JBKJUD010000254.1:0-2991 GCA_046590735.1 Candidatus Eiseniibacteriota bacterium
TCGACGAGCCGACCGCCGGGCTCGATGCCGCCTCGGCCGCGGCCACCTGCGAGGCGCTCGACCGCGCCCTCCCGCCAGACGCCGCGCTGGTGCTCGCCACCCACGACCTGGGGCGCACCGCGAGCGTGGGCACCCGCTTCCTCGAGGTAGTGGACGGGGCGGCCCGCGAGCGGGCATCGGTGTGCGACTTGGTGAGCAGTGTTACCACTCCGATGACACATGATGAAACGACAGCGCGATCCGGCGGCGACCGGGCCGCCGCCCTTGCCGCCCTACTTCCCGCCTGGTGGCGCGTCCGGGAGCGGATACGGAGCACTGAGGCGAGATCTAACCATCTACCGGAAAACGAGATACAGCTTGTTCGGGGCTTTGGGGAACCCGGCAAGGCTGAGCCGACGTCCGGTTGACATGAGGTGAAATCCTGTGCTAGGATTTCATCAACTGGAGGAGCACACGGTGTAGTGTTCCTTCGCGGTCTCACCGCAGTCGTGCTGTAAGTTTATATCTCGCCGTGACTTGTAGCTCTTCGGGCACGCAGCCATCTGGGGCGTTTCCGACGGTTCTGCCGGCCACGGTGGGAGTCCGGTCCCGAATCGCCGCACTGGGAAACGGGTCGGATCCTTCTCAAACACGCGGGCTTCAGGCTCATATCTCCTCCCTGTCTTTGTGTTGCCAGGGGGAGACTGCCCGGAAAAACCGCTGGGAGCAGTCGTACGCCAGGCTGACGGGCGTGTTCCCGGTGTCCCGCGTGAGTGCGTCGGCAAATCGCTTTGCCCAACATCCTCGGTAGTAGGTTACCGCATCGTTTGCGAGCAGCAACGACGGAGGTATCACTCAATGAAGAAGACGTTCGTCATCAGTCTCACCTTGGTTGCATTGGTGGGCTCGACGGCGGCGTTCGCCAAGACCCAGCTCCCGCGTGTTCTGCAGGGCGCTGACATCGTGGAAAAGCCTGCAGCAGTGCAGGCCAACCCGAGCTTGGTGACGTCGACCTCGTCGGACACCTTTGTCTGGGGTCCGTACGACTTTGAAACTGGCTGGGGCGGCTGGACGCGGAATGACCTCACGGTCAACGCGACGGTCCTCGGCAACCGCACCAACCTGACCTTCTCGGGCAGCCGTGGCAACGGCACGCTGTTCACGGGCAAGGTAGCGTGGACGGGCTCGTTGGGCAACAACGCCTGCGGTACCAAGGCGTGTTTCCCCGGGTACGACAACGCGACCAACCAGGTCATGTTCAAGAGCTACGGCGTGATTTCGGGTGGCACCATGCTCACCTACAAGTACCGCGCGGACTCTGAGCCTGGCTACGACTTCACGCGTTTGATCGTCACGACGGCTGGCGCGCCGGTCCTCCAGGGGGACGGCTCGTACAAGCTTCCGACGTTCAACCCGGGCGACACGCTCGCCGCGTACGACTCGTACGTGGAAGGTAGCGGGAGCTTCGACCTGTCGGCCTACGCCGGCAACGCGGTGACCGTGTACTTCCTGTCCGTCGCGGACGGTGGATACTCGGACGGCGACTGTAACTACAACTCGCTGGACGGCATGTTCGAGATCGACGACCTGCAGGTGGGTGCTGAGGCCGTCGCGACGTTCGAATCCGACAATGGCGGCTGGACGTTTGCCCGCGTTTCGGGTCTCGGTGCGTTCGCGAAGGTTGAAGCGGCTGCGAGCCTCCCGAACTCGGACCCGTGCCCGACCTTCTGTGGCATCGTGGGCAACTGCATCACGATCTACGACGGCTCGGACCCGAACTTCCACGGCGTCGACCAGAACGAATTGGTCATGTCGCCGATCATCTCGCTCACGCAAAACCCGTCCTACCCGGTCGGCTCGTACGTCATGCAGTTCGACGTCTACGCCAACCTCCCGCTCCAGAACGGCAACTTCTACTACTGGCACGTGCGCTACTCCCCGGTGGAAATCGCGGACTGCTCCTGCCAGGACCCGGCTGACTGGTCGGGGTGGCTCGACGAGAACACCATCTACTACGGTGGTGGTGTGCCCGTTTGCAGCAGCGGTCTCCAGTTCAACGTGTCGGCGAAGGTGCCGGGCCACGCCCAGCGGCTGCAGGTCTCCGTTGGCGTGCTGAACTACCCGTACTACGTGTCGGTGCCGGGTGGAAACCAGTCCCCGTACTTCGACAACATCTCGCTCCGTGCGGCCAAGGTCTCGGCTCCCGCGGTCGTGATGGGGCCGTGGGACTTCCTCCAGTCGGCTTACCCGGACGCTGCGACCTTCGCGCTTGCGAAGAGCACCCCGGCGTACGCCGACGCGGCTCTGAACAACTACACCCCGGGCCGCAGCAAGACGCGTCTCGGTGACTCGACGGTCTGCTCGGTCGCGCTGTCCTGCAACAGCGACCAGAAGGTCGAAGTGGACTACCTCTTCAAGGTGACCCCGGGTCCGTGCATGAACCTGTCGCACCCGTGGTACGTGGCGTACCTCGCGCAGCCGAAGATCGCGTCGGGCGCGCTTGCCGGCTTTGCGGTTGCTCGCGCGGACACCGCCCGTACGTCGACTGGCGCCAACAGCGCGTCCGCCGGCTTCGGTACCTTCATGAGCCGCTTCAACGAGCAGACGGTTGCTGCCGGCACGACCTACGCCGGTCTCGGCAACTGGTCGGGCTACACCGGTGGTGCACAAGCCATCAGCATCTTCCCGGATGACGTATTCACCCCGGGGACCCGCATCGAGTGGCTCGTCCACACCACCTACATCCCCGTGAAGACGAACGGTGACTACTACCAGCCGTCACAGAAGTACGGGAATGGCGATGGCGACCGCATGAACAACCAGTCGGGCAACCAGAAGTGGTTGTCGCAGGGCGGTACGTACGACCCGACGGCAGCTTACGTCGAGATGTACCAGGTCCTTCCGTTGACGACCAAGGACGGTACGACTGACTGCGCTGGCGCGCAGCCGTCGCACTGCTTCCTGTACGTCGACCGGACAGACCAGCGCGGACCGCAGTACCAGATCGAGTTC
>JBKJUD010000355.1:0-4267 GCA_046590735.1 Candidatus Eiseniibacteriota bacterium
GCTGCCGTAGGGGGCGGCCAGGCGGGGCGGGGCTGGCGGAGAGAGAGGGATTCGAACCCTCGAGACGGGTTAGCGCCTACACGATTTCCAGTCGTGCTCCTTCGACCACTCGGACACCTCTCCGTGTCCCCGGCACGGCACACAAAATGGCGGAGGGGCAGGGATTCGAACCCTGGAGGGAGTTGCCCCCCTAACGGTTTTCGAGACCGCCCGATTCAACCGCTCTCGCACCCCTCCGCGTAGCTGGTGCTGAACAACTTACACTACTTTCTGCGCCCCCGCGAAGAGGCCACTCCCCCAGTATTCCCCCCACCTGACAGCTGTACGCGTGCGTCTTCCCCTCTGACGAGGTCATCCGAGACGCGACCGTACCGCTGCGTGGTGACGAGGGAGGCGTGACCGAGAATCTCTTGGCGGGCGGCTAAACTACCACCGGGCCCAAGCCATCTGCAACTAAAAGAATACCGCAGGTGGTGCACGTGGAATCGCGGTAACTGCGCGTCCCGCCTCACGATCCTGATCACGCCGTCCGCGTCATCGAGGCCAACAGGCCTGCCCACTCAGTCGCGGATGAAGCGCCCCGGGTCTCCCGGAGACCTTGGGCTACACGCTCACCGACACTCCAGCAACTCGGCCACTGTCAGGCCGATGTCTCGCGCGATCTGATGCAGGAGGCGCGGGGGATAGGTCGCGACCCGGATGAACCGGCACCGTTGTGCAGCGGCCATCGGGTTGGCGGAATTGCTGGTGCGAGCCTCGCTGTCGTAACCATCTCAAAGCCGTGGCGCTCCAGGAGCGCGACGACCTCTCGGGGCTTGAGAACGGGGACCTGCCCGCTCACTCAGGCCACCGGAATCGTGTGAATGCCGACGAACTCTGCAGTCCCAGGCGCCTGGCACCACGGGCAGGATCGGCGGCTGGATGGTCCTGCGCCGCGACGAGTTCCTGCGCGCGCCCGCGGGCATGCGCTACTGGGACGTCGAGGGCACGCCGCGGGAACTTACCCTGCCAGCGGGCACGCTCGGTTTCACCTACTGCCAGGCGCCGGTGCGGTATCACCTCGGCACGTCGCGCCACACGCTGCGCGTGATCCTGTGTGATGGCGTGGTCGTCGAGTCGGATGGTTCGACCCTCGACGCGACGCTGAGCGCGTCGATCTTCGCGCGCCGTGGCACGGTGGCGCGCATCGAGGTTGGCGTGCCCGCGAGTTCGCTGCGCCTCTAGCCACTGCCGCGAACCCGCTTCGCACCGCGGGCCTCCCGCGACCGTGTCCGACGTTCCCTCCCGCCTGCATACGCACCTGCAACAGCGCCCGGCACACGGCTTGCCTCTCGCCCACCCGCCCCGGGCGAGGGCGGCCGGCGCGCGACGCCGTCCGCCCCGGCCCGGGGCGATGCGCGGCGATCGGATCGCGCATCGTGCATCCACTGCGAGGCCCACCATGCATGCATCGTATCGTGTGGCGACCCACGTCGCCCTCTGGTTTCTCTGTGCCGTTCAGCTGCCGAGCGCACACGCCGTCCTCGCGCCACACAGCGCGGCCGCCGGTCTCCTCCCCACGCTCCTCACCGATCCGTCCGGCGACCAGGGTTCCGGCCCGGAGTACGCCGACATGCTTGGCGCCGGGATGACAAACGCCGGCACCGACCTCATCGTCGCGCAGAAACTCCGCGGCGACTTCCCGCCGTTTCCACCCGACGGTTTCCCCGGCTACTCATGGCGCTTCGACACCGATCTCAACACCAACACCGGCTACCGACAGTTTGACTACATCGGAATCGACTGGGAGATTCTGCTGCAACCGGCGCCGGGCGGATGGACCGTGAACAAGTGGAGTCCCGCCGGCGGCCTCGTGCCGGTGCCCAGCGCGACGGTCTTGTTGCAGCACACAACAAGTGGGGATGTGATCGCGGTGCGCTTCCCTGCCGAGGAGATCGGCCGCCCGCCGTATCTCGACTGGATCGCCTGGAACGGCGTGACGCCCGAGTGGCAGGACGTGACGCCCGACGCCACCGTCGCGTGGTGGGAGCGCTGAGGTGGGAACCGCGCAGGGAACAGCGGCCGCAGCGCCGCAGGCTTGCCCGGGGGTGGAGCATTCCGCTATCATGAAAGGCGCGCCGCAGGTTGCCAAGCGGGCTCCTCTCCCCCCATGCAGGACATCTCCCGACTGGAGTTCCCATGACCTTCCCGGCTGTCCGGACGGCGCGCGCGCGCGTCTCCCTGTTGCTTCTGGCGATGACGAGCGTCCTCGCCGCCTCCCCCGCCCTCGCGTTGCGCGTCGTGAACTACAACATCCTCAACTACCCCGGCAGCTCCGGCAGCACGCGCGCCCAGTACTTCCGCACCATCCTGCAGCCACTGAACGCGGATGTGATCGTGGCCGGCGAGATCACGGCCACCGGCGGGCCGACGCAGTTCCTCACCGAAGTCCTCGAGGTCATGGAGCCCGGGCAGTGGGCCACCGTGCCGTTCATCGATGGCAATGACACCGACAACACGCTGTTCTACCGCACATCGGCGGTCGAATTCCTGGGGCAGTGGGCCTACTACCCGAACCCGGCGAGCCTGCTGCGCTACATCCACGTCTATCGCATCCGCCCGGTGGGCTACACCTCGGGCAACGCCGAGCTGCGCATGTTTGCTGGGCATCTCAAGGCCTCGACCGGGTTCGAGAGCCAGCGCTTGGCCGAGTGCATCGGGATCCGTGACAGCATGAACGCGATGCCGGTGGGCACGCACGGTATCGTCATCGGCGACCTGAA
Organism: Candidatus Eiseniibacteriota bacterium; assembly: GCA_046590735.1. Taxonomy (GTDB): domain Bacteria; phylum Eisenbacteria; class RBG-16-71-46; order CAZEPH01; family CAZEPH01; genus JBKJUD01. The sequence goes on from JBKJUD010000355.1 coordinate 2,763, forward strand.
CTTCTACAAGCAGAGCACCGAGACCGGCTACGCCAAGCTGCTCGAGACGCAGGCGAACAACATCGGCCGCGTCTACGACATGTTGCCCGCCGGCGAGTGGCACGACGGGCCGACGTACAGCAGCATCCACACCCAGTCACCGTGTCTCTCCGGCACCTGCGCCTCCGGCGCCTCGACAGGCGGGATGGACGACCGCTTCGACTTCATCCTGCCCACCAACAACCTCGGCACGGGCCAAGGCATCAGCGTGATCAACGGCACCTGCATCGCGGTGGGCAACGACGGACTCCACCTGAACAAGAACATCACCGACTCGCCGGTCATCCCGGAGGGAGCGTCCTACGCGACAGCGCTGCAGCTTGCCAGCGACCACATCCCGGTGCGTCTGGACTTCCAGGTGCCGGCGCGGATGTCGGTGGCATCGTCGGTGACATTCTCGCCGGTGATCGTCGGCGCCCCGACGCAGGCGCAGAACTTCTTGGTCAGCAACCCCGCAGCCATCCCGGGCGACTCACTCAACGCGTCCTTGTCGGCGCCGGCAGGCTTCGGGGCGACGGGAGCGCTGGCGGTCGCCGCGGGAAGCTCCGCGCCGGCCTCCATCACCATGGGCACGGGCACCGTGGGCGCCCTGGTCGGCACGTTGACCATCACCTCCGACGCTCCGGACGCTCCGAGCACGCCCGTGTCGCTGTCGGGCACCGTGCTGCGGCACGCCGTACCGTCGCTCGACTCGGTGTCGACCGTGCAGGCCGGCTCGGTGGACTTCGGCGATCACGACGCCGGGGGCTTCACCACACAGACCGTGCGCATCTTCAACGCCGGCTACGACGCCCTGCAGGCGCAACTTGCGCTGCAGACCGCGGCCATCACCGGTGGCGCGGGGCGCTTCTCGCTGGTGGGGGGGTTCACCCCGACGCTGCTCGCCGGCGGCGGGCTGAGTCTGAACCTCGCCTTCGACGACGCGGGCGCCGCAACGGACTCCGCCTACACCGGCACGCTGACGCTGACCAGCGCCGACGAGTCGCTGCCCGGTTCCCTCGCGCGGCCCGCGGTGACGGTGTCCCTGCGCGCCTTGGTGACATCGACCGTCGTCGCCGTGCGGACCCCCAACATCGTGCCGACATCCACGCGGCTGTTCCCGCCCTCACCGAACCCGCTGCGCGGCTCGACCACCTTGCGCTTTGACCTCGCGCAGCCCTCGACCGGTGAGCTGTCGATCTTCGATCTTGCCGGACGCCGCGTCGCCACGGTGAACAAGGGTGCCTTCTTGGCCGGCCGCTACACGGTGACCTGGAACGGTCGCAGCGACGCGGGGGTCGCCGTGGGCTCGGGCGTGTACCTGGTGCGCTTCAATGGAACCGGACGTGTGCAGCAGACGGTTCGGCTGGCCGTGGTCCGCTAGCGGCCGTCGCCTCCCCAGCTGCACCGTGCCGCCCGGTCATCTCTCGCAGGTGACCGGGCGGTTGCATTCGGGGGCGGGAACTCGCGCGGCCCCGCGCCGGTCA
>JBKJUD010000002.1:0-4031 GCA_046590735.1 Candidatus Eiseniibacteriota bacterium
CGCCGGCCATCAAGTCGTAGGTCCCCGGCAACCCGACGGCGCCGTCCACCTGCACCGCCGCGCCGCGCGCGGGCACCACGATGACGTCGCCTTCACGCACGAAGACGTTGCCGTCTATCAGGCCGGCGGTGGCGAATCCTGCGATGTCGGCGAGATCGACGGTGCCGTCGGCGTGCTCCACGCGCACGCCGCGCTGCGCCGCCTGGCCGGTGAAGCCGCCGGCGCGGTCGATGACCTCAGAGACCCGCAGGGTCGCGGCGGCGCGCATCGCCTGCGGCCGCTGCACCAGGCCGGTGACGTACACCTTGAAACGCCGGATCCCCTGGAGGTCGACGAAGACTTCGCTGCCCCGCACCCGCGTGTGCATGACGCGCTCGATGCGATCGCGCACATCGCGCAGGGACAACCCGCCGACCGCGACGGGCCCGCTGCCGGGCACCAACACGCGGCCCTCGGGGGTGACGACGAGGATGTGCGTCCCGTTGACGTTGCCCCATGTGGTGACGATCAGGCGATCGCCCGGCCCAACGCGGTAGGTGGCCGCATCGATCGCCACATCGGCGAGGTCGTCCCCGAACCCACCGACCGAGATGCGGGTCGACTCGGCCAACGACTGGCTCATCGGCGCCCCGCTGCGCGCCGGTTCCTGCGCGACGCTCCGTCCGGCGAGCAGCAGCGCTGCCCCGAGCATCGCACCCATGCGAATCCATCCCACCGCGTTCATCCGTGTGGTGTCTCCCCTGCGCCCGTCCATCCATCCCAGGCTCACGCTGGGGTACCGTAGGTGCGAGCATAGTACTCTCGGAACTCCCCGCTGCGGATCGGTTCCCACCAGGCCCGATTCTCGGCGTACCACCGCACGGTGTGGCGCAGGCCGGCCTCGAAGTCGTGGCGCGGGGTCCAGCCGGTGCGCGCGCGCAACTTGCTGTCGTCGATGGCGTAGCGGCGGTCGTGACCCAGGCGGTCGCCGACGTGCTGGAGCAGGCTGGCGGGCTTCTCCAGCGTCTCCAGCAGCACGGCGGCGATCTCGAGCACGGAGCGTTCCGTGCGGCCGCCGATGTTGAACACTTCCCCCTCGGCGCCAGGCAGCGCGAGCACCGCCAGCAGCGCCTCCACGTGGTCGTCCACGTGGATCCAGTCGCGCACGTTGCGTCCGGTGCCGTACACCGGCAGCGGCTGGTTCTCGAGCGCGTTGGTGACGAACAGCGGGATCAGCTTCTCGGGGTACTGGAAGGGGCCGTAGTTGTTCGAGCAGCGCGTGATCACCACCGGGACGCCGTAGGTCGCGAAGTAGGAGTAGGCCAGGCGCTCACCGCCGGCCTTGCTCGCGGCGTACGGATTGCGCGGCACCAGCGGCGCGTCCTCGGTGGACGTGCCCTCCATCACCTCGCCGTAGACCTCGTCGGTCGAGATGTGCAGAACGCGCGCGAGACCGGCGCGGCGCGCTTCCTCGAGCAACACGTACACGCCGTACATGTCGGTCTGGATGAAGCCGCCGGCGTCGCCGATGGAGCGGTCGACGTGCGTCTCGGCGGCGAAGTTGACGACGTGGGTGCACCCGGCCATCGCGGTGGCGACATCGGCGGGCGCGCAGATGTCGCCACGCTGGAAACGGAAGCGCGGATTGCCCTCCAGCCCCTGGAAAGCGAGCGTCGCGGGATTGCCCGCGTAGGTGAGCTTGTCGAGCACGGTCACTCGCACGTCCTCGTGCTGGCGCAGCAGCTCGCGCGCGAACGTCGAGCCGATGAAGCCGGCGCCGCCCGTCACCAGGACGTGCGCGCCGGGCCCGAGGATGTGGCTCACGACGCGTCGGCCTCGTAGCCGCGACCGACGCCGAAGTAGGTGAAGCCCTGCTTGCGCATGTCATCGGGCTCGTAGATGTTGCGGAGGTCGTGCAGCACCGGCGTCGTGAGGTTCTCGAGCAAACGCTTGGGGTCGAGCCGGCGGAACTCGTTCCACTCGGTGGCGATCACCAGAGCGTTCGCGCCCTCGGCGACGGCGTAGGCGTTGTCCACGAAGGTCACCGACTTGTGCGTCGCCTTGCGCGCGCTCTCGATGGCCACCGGGTCGAACGCGCGCACCTTGACGCCCTTGGCCGCGAGGCGGTTGACGATCTCGATCGCCGGCGAATCGCGCACGTCGTCGGTGTTGGGCTTGAAGCTCAGGCCGAGGACGCCGACGGTCTTGCCCTTCGGCGTCTTGCCCAGCGTGCCGAGGATCTTGTCCATCACCCGGTCGAGCTGCGCGTCGTTGACCTTCACCGCCGCCGAGACGATGCGCATCGGCTCGCCGAACTTCTGCGCGAACTGCGCGAGCGCCAGCGTGTCCTTCGGAAAGCACGAGCCGCCGTAGCCGGGCCCGGCGTGCAGGAACTTGTGGCCAATGCGCTTGTCGAGCCCCATCGCCTTCGACACCACCTTGACGTCGGCACCCACGCGCTCGCACAGGTTTGCGATCTCGTTGATGAAGGAAATCTTGGTGGCGAGGAAGGCGTTCGACGCGTACTTGATCAACTCCGCGGTCTCGACGGTCGTCTTCACCATCGGCGTTTCCAGCAGGTACAGCGGCGCGTAGATCTCCTCCAGGATTCGCTCGGCCTTCTTCGACCAGGTACCCACCACCACGCGGTCGGCGCGCATGAAGGTTTCGATGGCGTCGCCCTCGCGCAGGAACTCCGGGTTCGAGGCGACGTCGAAGGCGACTTTCTTCGTCTGGTGCTTGAGGATGATGTCGCGCACCATGCGGCCGGTGCCCACCGGCACGGTGGATTTCTGCACGATCAGCTTGTAGCTGGTCATCAGCTTGGCGACGTCGCGGGCGACGGTGCGCACTTGTCCGAGGTCGGCCTCGCCGTCGGTGCCGCGCGGCGTGCCGACGGCGATGAAGATCACCGAGCTTTTCTTGACCGCGGTGGCCAGGTCGGTGGTGAATGTCAGGTGGCCTTCGCGGACGCTGCGCTCCACCAGCGGCTCGAGCCCTGGCTCATAGAACGGGATCTCGGAGCGGCGCAGTGCCTCGATCTTGGCCGGGTCGGCGTCCACGCAGGTGACCATGTTGCCGAAGTCCGCCATGCACGCCCCGGTGACCAGGCCGACGTAGCCGGTCCCCACCACACAAATCCGGTACACGATTCCCCCTTGTCCGCCGGTGACGGGCAGTCGGCACCGGGTCCGCAGTCCACGCTGGCCTACCGCGCGCCCTCGGCGTGCGATGGAGCAGCGACAGGCGCCACGACGTGGCGCCAATGATCGAGCACGTCGCGCAGGCAGGCCGCGAGCGGATGCACGCGGCGCCACCCCGTGGCGCGTTCCAGTTTCGTCGGGTCGCCCACCAGGGAGAGGACATCCCCGGGCCGCAGGCGATCCGCTGATTCCACCAACCGCACCGGCACGCGCGCCACCTCGGCGAGCACCGCCAGCAGATCCGACAGCGGGCGTCCTTCCCCGCTGCACACGTTGTACGCCTCGCCCGGCTCGCCGCGCTCCAGCAGCAGCACGTACGCCGCCACCACGTCGCGCACGTCGCAGTAGTCGCGCACCACCGCGAGGTTGCCGGTGCGCACCTCGGCGGGCTCGCCGCGGACCTCGGCGCGCGCGATCTGCTCGGCAAAACTCGACAGCGCGAAGACGGTTTCCTGTCCCGGCCCGGTGTGCGCGAAGCTCCGCGTGCGCACCACCGGGAGCCGGTGCGAGACCGCGTACTGCGCGCCCAGCAGGTCGGCCGCCGCCTTGCTCGCGCCATACGGATTGCGTGGGCCCAGCGGCGCGTCCTCGGTCAGCGGCGGCGCCGGAATCTGCGCGGGCGCCGCGTAGATTTCGCTGGTGCCCGCCAGCAGGATGCGCGGCGCCGGGAGTCCGTGCGTCACCGCTTCCGCCGCGCTCTCGAGCAGGTACAGCGTGCCGGCGGCGTTGACCGCGAAGGCGGCTGCCGGGTCCCGGAAGGCGCGCGCGCCGCTGGACTGCGCGGCGAGATGGATCAGCGCGTGGGGCTTCCATCGGTGCCACAGCGGCGCCCAGGTGTCGGGGCGGCGG
>JBKJUD010000237.1:0-2575 GCA_046590735.1 Candidatus Eiseniibacteriota bacterium
CGAATGTCCGGACCTCGAAGGTGCCCGGCACCGTCCCCTTCCAGGCGGCCGTGGTGCCATCGAGCAGCGACACCATGTCGGCATCGGCGTCGACCTCGGGCAGGCGGCAGAGCACGAGATCGCGGGCGAGGCCGGCGTTCTCCGGCAGGGCGTGAGCCACCGCGATGCGCCGTCTCACGCCATCGGGCAGCCGGAGGTCGATGGCGCACCAATCGGCGAACTCCAGCACCGCCAGCTCGGCCAGCCGGTGGGCGGCGGTCTCGAGGTCGGCGATGTTGGCGAGCACCGCGCTGGCATCGGCGAGGAAGCGGGTGGTCGCCTCCGCCCGCTTGGTGTCGCCGATGTCGGTCATGGTGCCGAACCAGCGGAAGATATTCCCCGCGTCGTCGCGCACCGGGTAGGCGCGCGAGAGGTACCAGCGGTACGCGCCGGAGGAGCGGTCCATGCAGCGGAACTCCACCTCGTACAGCATGCCGGTGGCGATGCAGTCCGCGTAGTGTGAGTACGAATGCTCGATGTCGTCGGGATGGATGAGGGGCCGCATCTGGCTTTCGGAGCCGGGCTCCGTGCCGGTGAACTCGTACCACCGCTGGTTGCGATATTCCACCGTGCCGTCGGGCCGGGAGGTCCAGATGATCTGCGGCAGCCCATCGGCGAGCTGGCGAAACTTCGCCTCACTCCGGCGCAGCGTCTGCTCGATCGCCAATCGCTCGGAGATATCGCGCGCAATCCACGAGGTGCCGATGACCTCGCCGTCGTTGCCGTGGATCAGCGAGATCGACATCGAGACATCGATCCGCCGGCCGTCGCGCGCCAGGCGCACCGTCTCGAAGTGGTCGAATCGCTCGCCCGCCCGCAGCCGCTCGACGATCGCGGCTTCCTCGTCGCGCTTGTCGGGAGGTATGCAGAGGGATGTGCCCTGGCCGATCGCCTCGTCCGCCGTGTAGCCGAGCAGCCGCGTGGCGCTGGAATTCCACGAGACGATGCGGTCCCCGATGGTGCCGACGATGGCGTCCCGCGAGGACTCGACGATCGCCGCCAGCCGTGCCTGCGCCTCGTGCGCGCGCCGGCTGTCGGTGACGTCGCGCACCATGCAGCGGCTGTGGACGAAGGCGCCATTCTCCCAGCGGGCGTTGGAATCGATCAGCACATGGCGGAGCGAGCCGTCCTTGCACCGCATGCGCGAGGCGAACTCGCGGACCTCGGTGCCCGCGGCCAGGGTAGGGAGCATCTCGAGGATGAGCGGCTCGTCGGCGTGGAATTCCGCGACGTGGTGGCCGAGGAACTCGCCGCGCGTGTAGCCCAGCATCTCGAGCAGCGCGCGATTCACGCGCAGGATGACGCCGTCGGGCCCGAGCCAATGCAGTCCGACGGTGGCATTCTCGAAGAACTCCGACAGCTCCTCCGAGGTGCGGCGCAGCTCTCGCTCGGCGCGCTTGCGCTCGGCAATGTCCTGGAATACGAGCACCACGCCCACCACGTTGCCCGCGTCATCGCGGATCGGCGCGGCGCTGTCGTCGATCGGCCGCTCGGCGCCGTCCCGCGAGACCAGCACGGTGTTGCTCGCCAGCTTGACGACGCGGTTCTCGCGCAGCGCGACCGCGGCCGGGTTTTCCACGGGCTGCCGGGAATCCTCGTGGACGATGCGGAAAATCTCCGCGAGCGGGCGCCCCTGTGCCTCGGCCTGGGTCCATCCGGTGAGCGCCTGCGCCACGTCGTTGAGCAGCGCGACGGAGCCCGAGGTATCCGTGGTGATAACGCCGTCCCCGATGCTGCTGATGGTGACCCGCCAGCGCTCCGCCTGGCGCCGCATCTCGACTTCCGCGGCGCGGTGCTGCGTGACGTCGCGGAAACTCCACACCCGGCCGACGTTCCGCCCCTCGACGCGCTGCTCACGGGAGAAGCGCTCGAACAATTTGCCGTCGCGCAGTGCGAGAAGGTCGTAGGACTCCGGCGGGGCGGTGGCGTAGATCTCCGCGACGCGCGCCTGCACGGCCGCGGGGTCGTCGAATTGCCGCGAGACGAAGTCGAGCAATGGGCCGTGATGACGGGCTGCCATGATTTCGCGAGGCACGCCCCACATGCGGATGAAGTTCTCGTTCAGGTCGGTCACGTTGCCGGCGGCGTCGGTGACCAGGATCCCGTCGGTGGTGGACTCGAGCGTGGCACGGGTCAGCGCCAGGCTGCCGGCGAGCTCCTGCGAGCGCCGCTCGAGGGCAACCTTCGCTCGGGCGAGTTCCTCCTCGGCGCGTTGGCGGGCGCGGAAGATCTGCTGCGCGTTCTGCAGCCCGACCGAGCGGAGCTGGTCGTCCTCGTCCTCCGGCTTCACCCCGTTCCCCCCAGGACGGCAGCGGCGAGGGCGGTGCCCTGCACCCGTGCGCGGATCTTTGCGAACGCTACCTCGCGAGTGGTGGAGGTGTCGTCGCAGAACGGCGAGAAGCCGCAGTCGTCGGTGGTGCCGAGTTGGTCGAGCGGGATGTATTCCGCGGCTTCGAGGACGCGATCACGCACCTCCTCGGCCGTCTCGAGGTGCGGATCGATGGGCGCCACCACGCCGACGAAGATGCGCTGGTTC